>JAJYKH010000057.1 GCA_021788685.1 Deltaproteobacteria bacterium
GATCGACTCCATCCGCTCCGCCCTTTCCGGACTGCTCGGCTTTCAAAAAAAAATGGAGGCCACGGCCAACAACACCGCCAACGTGGACACCGAAGGCTACAAGAAGGTCAGGGTGGACTTGGCGGACGATGCGGCCGGAGGGGTGACGGCGAGCAGCCAGACGATCGAAACCCCCGGCCCTCTGGTCAAGGAGCCGACGAGCAATGGATTCGAATCGGTTGAGCTTTCGAATGTGGATCTGGGCGAGGAAATTCCTAATGAGCTGCTGACGCGCCGGTTCTACGAGGCCAATCTCAAGAGCATCCAAACGGCGGACGAGATGCTGGGAAGTCTGATTGATATCAAGAGATAAGCCTACAACGCCGCACAGGTGATCTGCCCCCCCACCACGGTCAGCACCGGCTGGCCCTGCAGCTCCCAGCCGAGGAAAGGCGAATTTTTGCTCTTCGAGACCACCCGGGAAGAATCGTAGGCGAACCGCCGCTCGGGATCGATGACGGTGAGATCGGCCCGGGCGCCCACCCCCAATTTCCCCCCTTCCACCCCCAGGATCCTGGCCGGATTGAGCGCCAGGAGCTCCACCAGGCGGGCCGGCTCGATCACCCCCTCCCGCACCAGCGCAAGGGCGAGCGGCACAGCGGTTTCCAGACCGATGATGCCGTTGGCCGCGGCATCGAACTCCACATCCTTTTCCAGGATGCTGTGTGGGGCGTGGTCGGTGGCGATGGCATCGAGGGTGCCATCCCGCAGCCCCTCCCGGATCGCCTCCACGTCGGCGCGGCTCCGCAGGGGCGGGTTCATCTTGGCCCTGGTGTCGTACTGGCCGACCGCCTCTTCGCTCAACGTGAAATAATGGGGGGCCGTTTCCGCGGTCACCCGGCAGCCCCTGGCCTTGGCGCGGCGGATGAGGTCCACCGCTTCCCGGGTGCTGACGTGGGCGATGTGGATTGGCCGCGCGAGATACCCGGCCAGGGCCAGGTCGCGGTAGATCATGATCTCTTCCGCAATGCGCGGGATCCCCGCGAGCCCCAGCCGAGTGGCGAGAGCCCCTTCGTTCATCACCCCGCTTTGGCTGAGGGCCGGCTCCTCGGCATGGGAGATCACCAATAACCCGTGATTGGCGGCATATTCCAGGGCCCGCCGCATGAGCTGGCTGTTGGCGACCGGCCGGCCGTCGTCCGAAACCGCCACCGCCCCGGCTCCTTTCAGCTCCCCGTACTCGGCCAGGACCTCCCCCTTGCTTTCCTTGCTGATGGCCCCCACCGGGTACACCCGGGCGTAGCCGGTGCGCGCTTTGGCCAGGATGAGGCTGGTCACCGCCTGATTGTCGTTCACCGGCCGGGTGTTGGGCATGCAGGCCACGGCCGTAAAGCCACCAGCAGCAGCAGCCCGGGTGCCGCTCTGCACCGTTTCCTTGTATTCCTCCCCCGGCTCCCGCAGATGCACGTGCATGTCGATCAGGCCGGGCAATACCCATTTGCCGTCACAATCGACATCCTGGGCATCCGGGGGCAGCCCATCGCTCTTGCCCGGGGGGCGGAAGCCGGCGATCTCCTCCCCGACGACCAGCACGTCGAGGACGGCATCGATCTTGCCGGCGGGGTCGATCACGCGGCCGTTCCGCAGAATGAGCGGCCGGCCGGCGGCTTCGCCCAAGGGATGAAAATGCAGCTCAGCCATCTCTATCCATTCACCGGAGAATTTATTGCGCCTGCGGGCCGGTCCATCATTGACGATATCGGATGATATCGCAAAAAACCGTCACCTAAGCCAGGCTCGGCACAAAAGCTCGATATACAAGACGCGGTGGCGTCGCGAAAGCGGAGATGTACATCAGGTGCGTCGAGCATTTCGCGACCCGCCGCAACGCCGCAGATCGGACTTTTTGCGACGCCATCAGACTTTCTGCGAAACTCTTACCACAAAACAATGAGTTCCGCTACGCCTTCCCCGCAGGCTTTCCTCTTCCCTGAAAAGAGCCCCCACCGTTGCCTTCGCCGGCTCTCATTCCTCCGGGCGCCAGCCGCTCTCCAGTGCGATGGTTCGGGGTGCTCGGAATTGATTGTCGATCTTGCGGCCCAAACGGGGTATCCTGGTCATGTCTCTCTCGTCTTCTCACTCGCAAAAGCAGCTTCACCAACGGATCCGGCATATATTCCCTTGTTTTCGATGGCGAAACGCAGGTATTTTTTGGGCGAAACCGTCGATTATCGCGATGCCGTTTCAACCCCCGATGAAGCAATGAACATGAAATTCGAGATGCTCGCGGAAATCGCCGATCACATCCCCGGCCTTATTTTCGCAAAATCGAAAGACGGCAAATTCATCTACGCCAACCGGGAATTCGAGCGGTTATTCAAGTTGGAGCGCGAGTGGCTGCTCGGGAAATCGAATGAAGATTTCATGCCCCGGGAAACAGCGGGCGTCCTCGCTGCCAACGATCGCATCGTCCTGACCGAAGGCGTTCCTCACCGGTTCGACGAGCCGATTCTCATCGAAGGCGAACGGCGCCTCTCCTCGTGGCTCAAGTTCCCCCTCTTCGACGAATCCGGGGCCGTCTGCGGCCTGGCCGGCCTATCAATCGATGTCACCGGAAAAAGGCGGAACGAGGAGGCGCTGAAAGAGTCCACTGCCAGGCTGGAGGCCTTGATCCACGCCATTCCCGATATCGTCGTCTTCAAAGATGCAAAATTACGCCACCTGCTGGTAAACAAGGCGGCCGAGAAGTTCATGGGCCTGAGCAGCCAGGAGGTGCCCGGCAAGACCATTAAGGAGCTCCTTCCGCCGAAGGCGGCAGCACCATGCCGGGCCAGCGACGAGAAGGCCCTTGCCGCCCGGGGGCCCATGCACTCCGAAGAATCATTTGTCACCGACACGGGGAAGACGGTCTATCTCGACACCATCAAGGCCCCGATGCATGATGAGCACGGAAGGCTCACGGGCCTGGTGATGGTCAGCCGGGACATCACCGAACGCAAGCGGACAGAGGAAGCGCTCCGCGAAAGTGAGGAGCGCCTCCGGATGTTCGTCGATTTCACCTCCAACTGGGAATACTGGATCAATCCCGACGGGACCTGCATCTATGTGTCCCCCGCCTGCCGGAAGATCACCGGCTACGGCCCCGAGCATTTCCGGGACTCCCGCCAGCTGCTCGCCCTGACCCATCCCGAAGACAAGTCCCTCTTCGCCGCCCATTTGGAGGAGCACGTGCGGGAAAGTGACCAACAGGTCGATCTCGATTTCAGGATCGTTGATCGGCAGGGGAAGGAACGGTGGCTGGCCCACACCTGCCAGCCGGTCTACGACAAGGACGGGCGGTACATGGGCCGCCGAGCCAGCAACAGCGACATCACCGAAAAAAAACGCGCCGAGGAGCAGATGAAGCTCTTCGTCGACCTGATCGATCGATTCGACGATGCCCTCCTTGTCTTCGATCTCGCCACGGGTCGTCCCACCCTGGCCAACGAGAAGCTCTGCCGCAACCTGCAGTACACGCGGGAAGAGCTGCTGGGCATGCGCCCTTGGGATATCTCGGTCCGCTCGCCTGATTACTTCGAAAACCGCTTCCGGGAAATCCGGAAGGCCGGTTCCATCCTGTCCGAGGATCACCACCGCCGGAAGGACGGGACCACCTTCCCGGTGGAGGTGAACGCCAAATACACCACGGTGGGCGGCCGGGAATTCGTGGTGGCGGTAATTCGGGATATTTCGGAACGCAGGCGGATGGAGCAGGAGCTGCAAAGGGCGCAGAAGCTCGAATCCATCGGGCTGCTTGCCGGGGGGATCGCCCACGACTTCAACAACATTCTCACCGCCATCCTCGGCAACATCACCCTGGCTCGGATGTTTCTCCCGCCGGAGGAAAAGGCCGCCGAACGCCTGGCGGTCGCCGAGCAGGCATCGATGCGGGCGCGGGGGCTTTCGCACCAGCTCCTCACCTTTGCCCGCGGTGGGGCCCCCATCACCGAGACCACAGCCGTGCCGTACCTGGTGCGGGAAGCGGTTGGCCTTGCGGTGCGGGGGTCAAACGTCAGGGACGAATACGAATTCCCCTCCGGCCTCCGGCTGGTGGAAGCGGATCCAGGCCAGCTGAACCAGGCGATCAGCAACCTGGCGCTCAACGCGGTTCAGGCCATGCCCGAGGGCGGCATCCTGGCCGTCGCCGCGGCCAATGTCACCCTGCCGGGGGACAACTCCCTTGGCCTGCCGCCGGGCAACTATGTCCGCATCGATGTCCGGGACCAAGGGGTGGGCATTCCCGGTGAGATCCAGGAGAGGATCTTCGATCCCTACTTTACGACCAAGGAGGGAGGCAGCGGCCTCGGCCTGGCCATCTCCTTTTCCATCGTGAAAAGGCACGGCGGCACGATCAGCGTCGACTCCGTGCCGGGGAAAGGGAGCACCTTTTCGATCTACCTGCCCGCCTCGAAGAGCACCCAGTACGCCCCGCCGGCTGGTCTCCCGGAGGAGGCCGTCACCGGGACCGGCCGGATCCTGGTGATGGACGACGAGGAGGCGGTCAGCGGCGTGGCGGCCGACATGCTGGAGATGCTGGGGTACCGGGTCACAACGGTGCGGGACGGGGCCGAGGCGGTTGCCGCTTACCGGCAGGCCCTCGCCGCGGGCGACCCCTTCGATGCGGTGATCACCGACCTCACCATCCCCGCCGGGATGGGCGGCAAGGAAACGGTCCGGCGGCTCCTCGAGATCGATCCGGACGCGAAGGTCATCGTTTCGAGCGGCTACGGCAACGACCCGGTCATGTCCGATTACGCCCGATACGGTTTCAAGGGGATCATGCCGAAGCCCTACCGCTTGGCGGACCTGAGCAGAGTCCTGCTGGAAGTCCTGGGAAGGGAAAGAGCCTGAAGGGCCTTTTATTCTCTGAGGAGCAGAAGAAGGCGCGCCAGGTCGCGCTCGTCGAAGCGGTGGAGGCCCGCCTCCCGGGCCACGCGCATGGCTTCCCGGTATTCCCCGGCGGTGATCGTCCGGTCGAGGGGCGGGAAGTCGCAGGCCCGGCCGCAGGGCCGATACTGGTCCATGACGTTGACATAGGTGTCCAAAGAGATCTCCGTCGCGAGAAAATGCATGATCTCCGCCGTTTCCCCCACTCCTTCCGGCATGATCAGGTGCCGCACCAGGAGCCCCTTCACCGCGATCCCCCGCCCGTCGATGATCAGGTCTCCCACCTGCCGGTGCATTTCCCGGAGGGCCGCCCGCGCCCGCTCAGGATAGCCGGGTGCCCTGGCATGGCGCTCGGCCGTTTCTGCCCGCCAGAATTTGAAATCAGGCATGTAGATGTCGACCACCCCATCAAGGAGCTGGAGGGTCGCCACCGAATCGTAGCCGCTGGAGTTGTAGACCAGGGGAACCGTGAGGCCCTTCTCGATGGCAGCGGGCAGGGCGGCCAGGATCTGGGCCGCCACGTGGCTCGGGCTGACGAAATTGATGTTGTGGCAGCCCTGCTTCTGGAGGCTCACCATCATCGCCGCGAGCTGCCCGGGGCCGGTCCCGACCCCCTCTCCGCCGTGGCTGATCTCGTAATTCTGGCAGAACACGCAGAACAAGTTGCATTGGGCGAAGAAAATGGTCCCCGAGCCCCCGCTGCCCACCAGCGGGCCTTCTTCGCCGAAATGGGGCGCATAGCTGGCCACCTGGGCCAAGGAGCCGGTCCGGCAGACCCCCAGCTCGCCGGCCAGCCGGTCCACCCGGCAGCGCCGGGGGCAGAGCTCGCAGCTCCGCAGCCGCTCTCGGGCGGCCTCGATGCGGGCAGCCAGCTCGCCCCTGGCATGGAGGGCAAGGTAGCCGGCTTGAGAAGAGGAATCGGTCATCCGCGCAATATCTGGAAACGGTCTTTTCGCCCGATTGCTGCGTTGCTTGGTCGCCTGGAAATGCTCGCGTACAGGAAGTACGCACCGCTTTCAGGCTCCCTCGCGCCTTGCACTCGAACGAAAATCCTCGTTTCTGGCTAGAAGGGCTAGGCAAGGGCGGGAAGCCGCAGCTTCGTTTCAAGGGGAACCGGCAGCGGCCATGAGCTTCCGGTTGCGAAAGTAGAGCAGGATGTCCACCAGCACCATCAGACCGTTCAGCATGTAGAGGTAGATCACCCCGTCATACGAATAATACAGCTTGTGGAAGACCCCTGCCACATAGCCCACCAGGACGATGCACAGGAAGACCAGGCTCTTGCCGGCATTGGTCCGCGCCCGGTAGGAATGATAAATCGAAAAGGGCCAGGCCGAGCCGAAGCAGAGCAGCATGATGATCTCGAAAATGCTCATGATCAGACTCCTAGGACAGCAGCCAGCGTGGGCGGGCCGACGCCAGGAAAATTCAGAACAGCGGACGGCTCGCCCCGGAGTGGTCCGGCGGCCGGCTGTTTGCTGGCAACCAATCTAGGTGGCGGCTAAAAAAAGTTCAAGAAAAGAGTGACAGTGGGGGCCCGTTCACGAGGGAATGATATGCCGTTTGGTCGAGGAGGCGGATCATGGCCCCATTCTGCAACCCCTGAGGTGCTCCGGCTGTGGACGGGACCGGCCGCCGCCACGCCGGGGGCGGCAAAGCGGGTTTCAGCAGGCCTCACGCCTGTTGTTGCGCGCGGGAAAAATGAGTATGGTAAGCCGGTTCCGCGGCTTGCCGGCAAGATTCGCATCCTGCGGCGAGAGGGCAGCCGTTCCTTCAATTTTTTTTGGCAAATCACGTCCAACTCCCCCATGGCTTCCTGGCAGACCCTTCTGAAACAAAGCATCAGCCGCCCGGAGCAGCTGCCGCGCCGGCTGGCCGCCGCCCGGGAAGAGATGGCACGGGTAGCCGCCGTGTATCCCATGCGGATCAACCCCTATTACCTGGGGCTGATCCGGGAGCCCGGCGACCCCATCTGGCGGCAGGCGGTGCCGGACGTGCGTGAAATCGAGGATCGGGTCTGCCCCGAAGACCCCTTGGCCGAAGAGCGGTTGAGCCCGGTTCCCAACCTGGTCCACAAATATCCGGACCGGGCTCTCTTCCTGGTGACCTCCCAATGCGCCATGTTCTGCCGCTTCTGCACCCGCAAGCGGAAGGTGGGCACCACCCGGATGGTCATCGACGACGATACCATCCGCGCCGGCCTGGACTACCTGCGAAAGACCCCGGAAATCCGGGACGTCCTCGTCTCGGGCGGCGACCCCCTCCTCCTGCCCGACCACCGGTTGGAGGCCATCCTGCAGCGGCTGCGGCAAATCCCCAGCATCGAGATCATCCGCATCGGCAGCCGGGTGCCCTGCACGCTGCCCATGCGGGTCACCACCCGGCTGGCGGCCATGCTCAAGCGGTACCATCCCCTGTACCTCAACACCCATTTCAACCACCCTTCGGAAATCACCCCCCAGGCGGCACTGGCCTGCAAGCGGCTGGCCGACGCCGGCATCCCCCTGGGCTGCCAGACCGTGCTCCTGCGGGGCGTGAACGACGATGCCGCGGTGGTCCGGGAGCTCATGCGCAAACTTTTGCTCATTCGGGTCAAACCGTATTATATATTCCAAGCGGATATGAGCAGGGGAACCGACCACTTCCGCACCCCGGTGGAAAAGGGGCTGGCGATCATGAAATCCCTGATCGGCCACACCTCGGGGCTCGCCGTCCCCACCTTCGCGGTGGACGCGCCGGGGGGCGGCGGCAAGATCCCCCTGGTGCCGGATTATGTCCGCAGCCTGGGCACCGACCTGGTTTTCGAAAACTACCAGGGGCTGACCTGCACCTACCGGAACGTCACCTGAAGACGGCCCCTTCTGGTGGAAACCCACCCGCCCAGGCGGAGGCCGCCGAGAGGGGTCCGATGCCCCCCTCGCCGGCAAGGCTAACGCCGCGTAACCGGGTGCCACAAACCTACGAGGCGCTCCATGGAAAGAAAGATCCTGGTGGCCGTCGACGGCTCCAGCCACAGCCACAATATCCTGCGCTACCTCGGTCTGCTGTTCCGCTCCGTTCCCGGCTGCACCTTTCACCTGCTGTGCATCGTCCCGGGCGGTCCCTTGCCGGAAGCGGGGCAGGAGTGGCTCGACGAGCCCGATCTCCTGAACGCCATGAGCAGCGAAGGCCGGCACCGGTACCAGGCCGCCAAACGCTACATGGGAGAGGCGATCCTGCAGCTCGCGCGGCGCGGCATCGACCCGGCCCAGGTCACCACCGAGGTCCGGCCGGCACGAGCGGGCATCGCCGGCGACATCCTCCACGAGGCCCGTAAGGGGTTGTACGACGCCCTTCTCATTGGCCGGCGGGGGCTCAGCAACCTGGAGAAGGTGCTCATGGGCAGCATCTCCTCCACCCTGCTCGCCAAGAGTCGCGATATCCCCGTCTGGATGGTGGACGGCGTGGTCCGTTCCGCCAAGATCCTGGTGCCGGTCGATGGCTCTCCCCACTGTCTCAGGGCCGTGGACCACCTCGCCTTCATCCTCCGGGGCAATCCCCATGCCGAGGTCACCCTCTTCCATTCCTCGGCCATGCTCGCCAGGAGAGGCGTGCGCGACATTCATGATTTCAAGGAGCAATGGGGGGAGGAGTGGTGCGAGCTCCATCTCAGCCGCCCCGACAGCCTGTTCCACGCCCCGGAGCAAGTTCTGCGGGAAAGCGGCTTTCCGGACGAGCGGCTGCACCGGCTCCACACCCACCGGGGTCTTTACCCCAGCCGCCAGATTCTGCGCCAGGCCCTGGTCAACGACTTCGGCACCATCGTCATCGGCCGCCGGGGAGCGGAGATCCCAAAAGGCATGCTCAAAGGGGTCTCCGACCAGGTCGTTGCCATGGCCGAGGGGCTGGCCGTCTGGGTCCTCGGTTGATTCCACCCTTCCGTAATCTCCCACTTAATCCGTGATGACGGATTACGCTTGCTGGACCTTTTCCATAGAATCCGGCAGCTCTTCGATAGAGCCCTCTCTAATCGAACGGTCGCCTTCGCGGATCTGGCGAACGAACGCTCACGAATTCAGGGTCCCGCCAATCCCGCCCTTCTCTCATCGCCATCTTTCCGAATTTTTCCCGATGAGCGTAAGGCTTTTATCGTGTTTCCGCTTCGGCAGCGGGGAAGAAAAATGATTGACGAAAATCCGGAAAGATTGTTTTTATGAACGACAATGCCTGGTTACCACTCTATAAAACCGGTAGGGGAACCCGAGGGGGCAATGAAGAAGAACATCCTGGTAGTCGACAACCATCCCCTCATCGTGAGGCTGATGACCGGTTTTCTCGAAAAGGAAGGCCACCGCGTGGTGGCCGCCGCGGACGGACTCTCCGCCCTGGAGGCGCTCGAATCCTTCACCCCCGACGTCATTTTCATCGACTTGGTGATGCCCAACATCAGCGGACAGAAGCTGTGCCGCATCATCCGCAGCAGGCCTGCCCTGGACAAAGCATTTCTGGTGGTCCTTTCCGCCATTGCCGCGGAGGAGAACCTCGACTTCGCCGCCTTCGGGGCCGACGCCTGCATTGCCAAAGGGCCGTTCAAGCAAATTGCCGGGCATATCAACGAGATGCTCGCCCGGCTCGATGAAAAGGAGCGGACCCCCTCTCGCGGCATCATCGGGCTCGAAGGGCTTTATCAGCGGGAAATCACCAAGGAACTCCTCTCTTCCCGGGCCCATTTCGAAGTCATCATCAACAACATGGCGGAAGGAGTCCTCGAGCTCACCCCCGCGGGCCGGATCATTTTCGTCAACCCGGCGGCCGCCGCATTGCTCCGCTCCCGGGAAGAGAGCATCCTGGCCGCCGATTTCGCCTCCTTCTTCGCAGACGGCCACCACGCGCGGATCACGGGGCTTCTGCAGCGTGCGGTTTCGGAGCCCATCGCCGCGAGCGAAGATGACCCGCTCTTCCTCAACGGCCGCCAGATCGCCCTCCAACTGCTGCCTCTCAGGGAAGGCGACTCCCGGACCCTGATCGTGATCGCGGCCGACGTCACCGAACGGAAACAGAACGAGAAGGAGCTCGAGATCCACCGGCACCACCTGGAAAAGCTGGTCCGGGAGCGCAATGCCGACCTGGAGGCAAGCAACAGGAAGCTGCGGGAAGAGATGCTGACCCGCCGGGAAATGGAGCAGCATCTCCGGCAGGCGCAGAAGATGGAGGCGCTCAGCACCCTGGCCGGCGGGCTGGCGCACGACCTCAAGAACATCCTCCAGATTATCCTCGGGAATGCCGAGCTCGCCAGCACCGCTCCTCCCGGAGATCCCGAGATCGCCCGGGGGCTCGAGCAGATCCTGCAGGCCGGCGGACGGGCAGCCAACCTTCTCCAGCAGATCCTCGCCTTCAGCCGCAACACCCCCCCGAAAAGGGAGCCGGTCCGGCTGCAGGAGGCGATCGACGAAACCCTGGCGCTGCTCGCCGGGA
Source organism: Deltaproteobacteria bacterium (assembly GCA_021788685.1). Lineage (GTDB taxonomy): Bacteria > Desulfobacterota > Desulfobulbia > Desulfobulbales > UBA5123 > JAJYKH01. The sequence goes on from JAJYKH010000057.1 coordinate 10,360, forward strand.
TGATGCCGGCCTCGGTTCGCGTCCTGAAGGAGATCGATCCCGACTCTCCGCCGGTGCTTGCCGACCACTCCCAGGTAGGCCAAGTGATCTTCAACCTAGTCACCAACGCGCAGCAGGCGATGCGGGAGCGGGGCGGCACCCTGGTGCTGGGACTGGGGGAGCTGCGCATCGACTCGGAGGCCGAGGCCCTGAAAACCGGCTTGGAGCGGGGACGATACGGAAAGCTCACCGTGCGGGATTCGGGTCCCGGAATGGAGCAGCAGGTGCTCGACCGCATCTTCGAGCCCTACTTCACCACCAAGAAGCCCGGGGAAGGAACCGGCCTGGGGCTGGCGGCCGTGCACGGCATCGTCAGGAGCCATGGGGGCTCGATCCTGGTCACCAGCAAGGTGGGCGGGGGAACCACGGTCGAGGTTTGCTTTCCGGCCGTTCCTCCGGAGGAATGACGGAGAAAGAATGCTGGCCAAGGTCCTGAGCGGTGCCATTCTGGGGGTCGATGGTCTGCTGATCGAGGTGGAGGTGGATATCGCCTTCGGCCTTCCCTCCTTCTTCACGGTGGGGCTGCCGGAAGGCGCGGTCAAGGAGAGCAAGGACCGGGTCAAGGCCGCCGTCAAGAACAGCGGCTACGAATTCCCCAACCGGCGAATCACCGTCAATCTCGCCCCGGCCGACGTGAAGAAAGAGGGCACCGGCTACGACCTGCCCATCGCCCTGGGTATCCTGGCCGCGGCGGAAACCTTCAAGAGCCGGCTGCTCGACCGGTATGCCGTCGTGGGGGAGCTCTCCCTGGATGGCGGAGTCCGCCCCAGCCGCGGCGTGCTCCCCATGGCGCTCGCCGCCCGCGCCGCCGGCCTGCGCGGCATTCTGGTCCCCCGGGCCAATGGGCCCGAGGCGGCGGTGGTGAGCGGCATCGAGGTCATCGGCATCACCGCCCTTTCAGAGGCGGTGGAATTTCTCGCTGAGACCAAGCCGCTGCCTCCCTTTACGGTGGATATCGAGCAGATCTTCCGGGACCAGACCGTCTACGACGTGGATTTCGCGGAGGTCAAGGGCCAGGAGCACGTCAAGCGGGCCCTCGAGATCGCCGCCGCGGGCGGCCACAACGTGCTCATGAAGGGGCCTCCCGGCTCCGGCAAAACCATGATGGCCCGCCGGCTGCCCGCCATCCTTCCCGATCTCACCTTCGATGAGGCCCTCGAAACCACCAAAATCTACAGCATCATGGGCCTGCTTCCCGACCGGAAGGGCTTGATCACTACCCGCCCCTTCAAGGCGCCCCACCATACCATTTCCGACGCCGGGCTCATCGGCGGGGGCCAGCAGCCCCGGCCCGGCGAGGTCTCCCTGGCTCACAACGGGGTGCTGTTCCTCGATGAGCTGCCCGAGTTCAAAAAGCACGTGCTGGAGGTCCTCCGCCAGCCCCTGGAGG
>JAJYKH010000058.1 GCA_021788685.1 Deltaproteobacteria bacterium
CAGGCCACCCAGAGAAGGAGCACCCCCACCGCCATCTGCCACCAGGGGCCGACATCGCCCAGCATGCGGCCGGCCGCCGCGCAGACCAGGCCGACCACCATGATGGTGATAAAAAGCCCGAAGGCGAAAAGAACAGCGTAGCGGGCCGCCTGGCGTGGGGCCGGGATCATCCTCTGCCCGGCCACATAGGCGATGAGCAACGGAATGGAGGCCATGTGGCAGGGGCTGAGCAGGACCGCCGCCATCCCCCAGAGAAAGCTGGCCGGCAAGGCCAAGGCCGGAGCCGCCGTGAGCCATGTGGTGATCCGGATGAGAACAGTGTCCATTACTTCTGTCCCAACAGCTCATCGAGCTTGGCCGCGATGGCCTTCTTGTCCAGAAACCCGGTGTGGCGATAGGCCTCCCTGCCGTTCCGATCGTAGAAAACCTGGGTGGGGATGGCCATCACCTTGAAGGCTGCCGCCTTGCCCTCATTGGCCGGGTCCCAGACATCGATGAAAACGACCCCGACCCGGCCCTGGTACTCTTTTTTCAATTCCTCCAGAATTGGGGCCATCATCCTGCACGGGATGCAGGTCGTGGCGCCCAGGTCCACCAGGGTCACGGTGCCTTTCACCGGAATGCCCGGCACCACCTCGCCGGTGGCTGCCGCCGCCCCGGCCGAGCCGGTGCAGATCAGAAGCAAGGCCAGCGAGAACATCGTGCACATAAGATTCTTCATGCTCATCTCCTATGAGAAAAATGTGTTTCCAGGGAAGCATTCCGACCAGGACTTCCGCGAGGCACATGGCATTGAGCCTTTATCGGCTGCTTTTTTCCGGCCCCCGCACCGCCCGCACATAGCCGGCGCTCTTGTATTCGATCTCCTGGTCCCCCCGGCACATGCAGGTGATGCCGAGCTTGATCGGCAGGGTGCCCTTGTCGGTATCGGTGGTCCAGTACCGGCTGTCGAAATTCGGAAGCTCTATCGTGCCGTTATTTTTCAGGACAAAGATCTGCAGCAGCTCCCACCGTTCGGCGAGCGAGGGCAGACGCCAGTCGTGATAACCGCCCAGGTCAAGGGACGCGGCATATTTTTCCGCCTCTTCGCGGCTGGCATACATAGTGGGGCTCTCCCCCATCTGCCACATGAGCCCGGATTTGGTGTCCTCGACCATGTCGTTGTCGAGCTTGGCCAGCCGCACCTCCGGGGCGCAGGCCGACAGAGTCAGTCCCGCGGCCAATAGCAGCATACAAAAAAACTTTTTCCCCATGGCTATCCTCCCTTGTTTTAAGGCGTCTATGGAAAGATGCTTTATCGGAAGGGCTTCCCTTCCGTGTATGCCCCGATTTTTCCTCATCATGCTTTTCCTACGGGCGGTTGCGCCTCTCTTCTCTCCATGGAATAGGCGAACATGGGGATGTAAATCAACGTCAGCACGGTGCCGATGATGAGCCCGCCGATGGCCACGTCGGCGAGCGGCGAAAGCTTCTCCAGCCCCACGGCCCACTCGAAGGCGATGGGGATCATGCCGGCGATGGTGCCGAAGGCGGTCATCAGGACCGGCCGGAAGCGCACCCGGACCGCCTCCACGGCCGAGTCGAAGGGGGGTTCCCCGCTGGCGCGGTGCTGCTGATAGAAATCGATCAGGAGCACCGAGTTCTTGATGATGATGCCGAAGAGCAGCATGATCCCCACCATGCTGGGCATGCAGCTCGGCTTGTTGAAGGCGAGCATGCCCCAGGAGGCGCCGATCATGGAAAGCGGCAGCACCAGGACCATGACCACGGCCAGGCGCACCGACTGGTAGATGGCCACCAGGCAGAGCAGGAGCAGGACCACCCCGATGCCGATGGCCTTGATCATCCGGGCAAAGCTGTCCTGCATCTGGAAGATGTCCCCCTGCTGGTCGATCTTGACCCCGGTGATCCCCGCTTTTTTGAGGGCGGCCACCGTGTCGGCGGTCATGATGGAAACGGGCCGGGTGCGGCGGTAGCCCGAGATATCCACGGAGTAGAGCATCTGGTTGCGCTCGATTTTATTCGCGGTGAAATCATAGGAGATTTTCGCCAGGGCGGAGAGCGGCATGGGGCCCTGGGCGGTCTGGATGGGGATGAGCTTGAGGTTTTCCAGGTTGTCGTCAAAGCGGTGGTCGAAATAAAGGCGGACGAACTGGGTATCCATGGAGACCAGGTTGCCGGAGAGCGCCACCGGCACCCCGGCGAGGGGGAGCTGCGCCGCGATGGCCGCCGGGGTCGCGCCATAGGCCAGGGCCCGGTTGCTGTCGATGTCGAGCCGCGCCTCGGCGAAATCGTTGTCCCAGCTGGTGCTCACCGAGGTGAGCCCCTTGACCTTTGCCATGGCGGCAGCCGCCTTGCTGGCCGCCGCGGGCAGGAGATGGTAGTCCTCCGCATAGAGCCGGGTATCCACCGGCGCCTTGATGCTGCTCATCGGGGTGGCGCCGAAATCGTAGACATCCACCGCCTTGGCGTTTTTCAGGGCCATGAGCCGTTGCCGGATCTCATCTTCGAGCTGCCAGATGTTCTTCCTGCGCGCGAAGCGGTTGACGCAGTTGATGGTCATCATCGCTTCGGTGGGCAGCGACCCCGCCCCCAGGGAGAGGACCCCCGGCTCCGAGCCGAGGGTGACCGAGCTCATCTGCACCTCGGGCCGGCCGTGCAGCCAGGCGAGGAAGGGCGCCAGCCGCCGTTCCGCCGCCTCCACCGTCTCGTTGGCCGAGAATTTCACGTGGGCCTTGACGATGCCGGTGTCCATGGGCGGCATCAGGTCCCTGCCGATGACCGGCATGATGTTTTTCACGCTCAGGAGCAGCACCACGACCACGCCCTGGGTCATGAGCACCCGCCTGCGGAGCGAGCGGCCTTCCGCGGAAAACTTGAGGATGGCGACGTAAGGGGCGATGAGCCGGCCGAAGGTTTTCTCGTAGAGCTTCTCCAGCCAGATCTCCGCCTTCATCTTGCTGTGGCCTTTGCGGTAGAGGAAGAAACAGAGGGAGGGGATGAAGGTGATGGAGAGGAAATAGGAGACCAGAAGCGCGATGATCAGGGTGGAGATGAGATGGCGGTAGATCTGCTGCGGGAAATCGCCCACGAAAAGAAAGGGGAACATGATGGCGATGGTGGCCACGGTGCCGGCGAAGACCGGCCCCACCACTTCCGTGGTCCCTTGGATAATGGCCGTTTTTAGGCCCTGCTTCATCTCTTTCAGATGGCGCTCGATGTTCTCCAGCACCACCACCGCGTCGTCCACCAGCATGCCCAGGGCCAGGATGATGGCGGTATAGACCACGATGTTGAGGTCGCCGCCCATGAGCCAGCGGATGGCGATGGTGGCGAAGAAGACCATGGGGATGGAGGCGAGCGCCGCCACGATCGCCCGGAAATTGCCGAGAAAGAGGAGGATCACCAGCAGGGTGAAGATGATGGCGTCCCGCAGGGCCTCCAGCATGTTGGTGTTGGCGGTCTCGATCAGGACCCGCTGGGTGTCCGTGAGCTGAAAATCGATGTTCCGGTACCGGGTTTTGAGCTTTTCGATCTCGGCCCGGGCGGCCTTGGAGGTGGCCAGCACCGAGCCGCCGGGCGCCCGCTGGATCGCCACGGCAATGGCGGGCTTGCCGTTGCCGAGATAGCCGGAAAAACGGGCCTGGTGCCGCCAGTCGATGGCGGCGATATCGCCCAGCCGGACGTTGGGGGCCACAGGCAGCAACCGCAGCTCATCCACCCGGTCCCGCTCGCCATAGAAAGTGAGGGTATAAAAGGAGTCGGCCCCCTTGGCGAAGCCCACCGGCACGTCGCGGTCCAGGGCCTGGATGGTGGCTCCGATTTTGTCCAGGGCGACCCCCCTGGCCTTGGCCTTGAAGGGATCGATCCTGATGTTGATGGCGGACTGGTAGCCGCCGAAGACCTCGACATTGCCGATGGCCGGATTCCTGAGCAGGGCCGGCTTGATGTCGCTGTCCACCAGCTTGCGGAGGTCCGCCACGGTCAGGGCGTCGTTTTTCGGGGTCAGGGCGAAGACATCCACCGGCAAGGTAAAGGCGCCGGTGGTGTAGATGGAGGGGTTGACTCCGGCGGGCAGCCTGGACCGCACCTTGTTGATGGCGTTGTTCACGTCCACCGCCGCCGGATCGAGCCCCTTCTCGTACTCGAACTCGGCGGTGACGATGGACATGCCGGCAATGTTGGTGGAGCTCACCTGACGGATCAGCGCCAGGGAGGAAAGCTCCATCTCGATGGGCTTCGAGACCGTGGCCGCCACCACGCTGGGGGTGGCCCCCGGCACCTGGGTCATGACCACGACCGTGGGCCGGTCGGAGTCGGGGAAGAGGTTCTTGGGCATGACCACGAGCCCATACACCCCGAGGACGAAAAAGGCCGCGATCAGGCTGTACAGAAGATAGGGCCGGGTGGAAAAGAATTCGAACAGCCCCGTGCGGCCGGGGCTGCTGCCGGCGGCTGGCTCAGCCATCGGAGCGCCCTCCCGCTTGGCCCTTCGCCATGGCCGGCGCCGGGGGCCAGTCGTGCCGGGCGCTCGCCCGCACCACCACCCCGGTCGCGGCCCGCAGCAGGATATCGGGCTTGGCCACCAGGATCGTCCGCCCGGCCAGGTCCTCGGCGACCATGGCTCCCTCGCTGCCGCGCGCCAGCACGGTCACCGGCAACCGGCGGGCCAGATCTCCGTTCATCGTTAGAACGTAGGACTTGTCGCCCATGGTGACCAGTCCATCCACCGGCACCAGCACCCCGGCGCCTTGGAAGAGCACCACCTGCACGTTGAGGTACTGCCCCTCCACCAGCCCGGCGGCATCGGGGAGCGGGGCCACATACTGCACCAGGCCGGTGGCCGAGGCATGGTTCCGCGGCAGAGGCTTGACAGCCGTGCCGTTCACCAGCAGCCCCTGCGGGGTGATGGAATCGGGAAGGGACACGGTGAGGTAGAGGCCTTGGTCGGCGGCGATCCGCACGAGCGGCTTGCCAGGGACGGCCATGTCGCCGGTGTTGACCGGAAGCTCGCACACCGTGCCGGAGACCGGGGCGACGATGGTGGCATAGCTGCTGAGCGCCTCGATCTCGCGGATATTCTGGACCAAGCCTTCCTTGCTCTTCTCCAGGTTGGCGAGGGCGGCCTCTTCCAGGCGGGTCTGCTCCAGGGAGGCGCCTTTGATGGCGAAGAGCTGCATGGTGCGCTGGTGGTTTTCCCGCTGGACCACGAGGTCCCAATCGATGCCGTCGAGCTTGGCCCGCAGGGCCGCTTTCCTGGCGTCCAGGTCGCTGGCGTCGATGACGATGAGCTTCTCCCCCTTCCTGACCCGGGCGCCTTGCTTGGTATGGACCGCCAGCACCCGGCCGGTCACCTTGGTGGAAAGATCGGTGGAAAGATCGCTTTCCACCTGGGCCATGGCGGGCGTGGTGAGGGTGACCTGGCCCGGCCGGAGCGTGATGGTTTCCGCCACCACGGGCAGCACCGACGCGACCGGGGCCCTGGCCAGGTCGGCCTGGCGTTTTTTCACCAGCAGCACCACCCCGAGGGCGAGAAGGAGGAGAAGAACGATTCCGGCCACCTTTTTCATTGGACGACCTCCTGCAGATCAGCGCCATAGATCACGGCCAGTTGGCTGATGACCCGCCACCGGTCGTTGTCGGCCTGGGCGAGAGCCGCCCGGGCGGCCAGCACCTGGGCTTCGTGGAGCAGGTAGTCCTCGGTGGTGGTGCGGCCCGTCTCCAGGGCGAGGCGCGCCACCTTGAGGATCTGCTTGCTGTTCGCCAGCGACCGCGCCGCGATGGCCTGTGATTCCTCGATCACCGGCAGCTTGCCTTTGAGGTCCTTCTCCTGGGCGGCCAAGGCGATGCGGGTGGCGGCCAGCTCCTTATCCGCCTTGCGGAGCTGGGTCCGGGCGATCTTCTGCGCGGTGGTCAGGGTCTGGTCGAAGAGCGGCATTTGGAGGGTCAGCCCGACGAAGCCGTAATTCCGGTAAAAGCCCTCATCGGTATTGTAGGCCTCACCCTCGTTGCCGGTGATGCTGCCGGAGAGGAAGAGGCCCGGATAGCGGGCGCTTTTGCTCCGCTGCCACTCCTCCCTTGCCGCTGCCGTTTCCTCTTCGGCGATCTTCTCCCCCAGAAAGGGGGCGGGCGCCAGCGCCCTGGTCAAGACCATGGGTGCCGGCTCGCTGACCTCAAGGCCGGTGAGCGTTTCGAGATCCTTGCGGAGGTCGAGGATCTTCGCGGCCAAGTCGTTTTTTTGCGCCTTGAGGTCGTTGATGGCATTGTCCACCTTGAGCAGCTCCACTTCCGCGGTGCGGCCGGATTGGACTTTGAGCGCCAGGTCCTCGCTGGTCTTGGCCAGGGAGGCCAGCCGGGCGTCGATGGCCCCGTCCAGGCCGAGCAGGTAGGCAAGCCCGCTGTTGGCGGCCACCACTGCCGCCTTACGGCTGGAGAGGTCCAGGGTATAGGCCAGGCTCGCTTTTTGGGCCAGCAGGGCGGCCTTGTCTTTCAGGTCGTAAAGGGACTTGACGAAAAGCGGCACGTCGAGTGTCAGGCCATAGCGCAGCAGGTTATAGGAGAAGGGGATGGATTCGCCGGCCTGGACGTTCACCTCGGTGGGCGGCATGGGCCGGGGGTTGGTGGGGGAGTTGTAGAATTCCGCCTTGCCGAAGGCGTTGATCCGGGGGAACAGGGCCGCGATCGCCGCCTGCTCCCGCAGGTGCCCTTCCCGGGCCGCCAGCTCGCTGGCGGCGACCCCGGGCTGCCGGGCCGCGGCGGCAAGCATTTCCTGGATGGTGAAGGCGTGGGCCGGGAAGGCGAGCAGCAGCCAAAGGGCGGCCGCGCCGCCCAGCCGAGCCATTTTGTGGAGGATCTTCAAAAAAAGCGGCATCAAAGGCATCATCCCTTTCTCCAACTGCAACCTCAAAGGCAAGACCGGCCCTGGAAGCCCCGAAGGCTTACCTGCCCTCCCGCATCAGCTTCGGGGCGTGTCGTTTCTCCTCTGCGGAGATTCGCGCGAAAATTCGAGGGGCGCGGACTCCCTGAAGGCGTCCGTGGGACGATATTCCACAAGGCCCCGGCTCAGGCGCAGATCCCCCTCTGGGTTTCATTTGAGCCAGGACTGCACCTCCTGTTTGGTCGGCACCCGGCCGACGCATTTGATCTGCCCGCCGATCACCACGGCCGGGGTGGAAAAGACGCCCCGTTTGGCCATCTCCTGGAAGTCGGTCACCTTCTGCACCTGAACCTCGACTCCGGCTTCTGCCGCCGTTTTCTTGACCAGCTCCGCCGTTTCGTTGCATTTGGGGCACCCCGGCCCCATCACCAGAATTTCCATGATTTCACCCCCTCTTCACACCAGTAAAAGATCGCAGGTCGGGCTGTCCCCGACCAACTCAGCACTCAGCACTCAGCACCCAGCACTCAATTTAGATCACCAGGTTGAACAGGTACCCCACCAGCAGGATGCCCGCGCCGACCACGCCGACGAAAATGGCGATGAGCCGGACCTTGAGCACCTTGCGGAGAATGACCATCTCGGGGAACGAAAGGGCGATCACCGACATCATGAAGGCGAGCACCGTTCCCAGGGCCGCCCCTTTGCCGAGCAGGGCCTCGACCACCGGGACGATGCCGGCGGCGTTCGAGTACATGGGAATGCCGATCGCCACCGCGGCCGGCACCGACCACCAGGCGCTCTTGCCCATGATGGCGGCCATGAATCCTTCCGGCACGAAGCCGTGGATGCCGGCGCCTACGGCGATCCCCGCCACCACGTAGGGCCAGACCCGGCCGACGATGTCCCGCACCGCGTCCCGGCCGAAGCGCACCCGGTCGGCAAAAGAGGGCTTGTCATCCGGCATGGCGGCAGCGGTGACCGGCAGCTGCCGCACCCAGTCCTCCAGGTATTCCTCCAGGTGCAGGCGGCCGATGACCCACCCGGCGACAATGGCCACAATCAGCCCCGTGGCGGCATAGAGGAGGGCGATCCGCCAGCCCACCAAGCCGATGAGCAGGACCACCGCCACTTCGTTCACCATGGGGGCCGAGATCAGGAAGGAGAAGGTGACCCCCAGGGGCACCCCGGCGGTCACGAAGCCCAGGAACAGGGGCACCGCCGAGCAGGAGCAGAAGGGAGTGACCACCCCCAGAAGAGCAGCCAACACATTGCCGGCCGATTCCCGGCGGCCGGCGAGGAGGGCCCTGGTGCGCTCCGGGGTGAAGAAGGAGCGCACGATCCCCACCCCGAAGACCACCAGGACGAGGAGCATGAGCACCTTGGGAGTTTCAAAAACGAAGAACTGCACCGCCTGACCGAGACGGCTCTCCGCCGGCAGGCCCAGCCACTGGGTGGTGACCAGCCTGGAGAAGGGGAGCAGTTGAGAATAGATCAGATACCAGACAATCAGGAGCGGCAGCCCGAGGAGCCAGCGCGGCCAGCCCCGGCCGCCCGCCTGCGCCGCCGCTTTCGCCTGCCCGCAATCACAGGCAGTCTTGTCATTCATTGTTGCCCTCCCGCTGTGGGCCGCTTCCAGGGCTTTCCGGCATCCGCCCCCGGCTGGCGGCGCAGATCTGCTCCCGCCTGATCCCCGGCAGCCTGGCGATGAGGGCCGCCACCCCGGGGTCGTCGTTGAGCCATCCCCGGACGAGCCCCAGCAGCCCTTCGGCTTCGGGCGTCCGGGGATCGAGCCGGAAGTTCACCCACAGACCCTCCTTGCGGCGGCCGACCAGCCCCGCCTCTTCGAGAAGCTTCAGGTGCTTGCTCACGGTGGGCTGCGCCAGGCCGAGCGCCGCCTGCAGCTCGCAGACGCAGAGCTCCCGCTGCTCCAAGAGCTTGAGAATGGTGAGCCGGCCGGGGTCGGCCAGGGCCTTGGTCGCCTTGAGGAGATCGTTCATGCATATTTACATATCGCTATATGGGAATATAGTCAAGAGCCAAATCGTCAGCCTTGCCGAAGGCCCTGCCCGGAAAACATTGTTCCCCTCCTGATCCGACTTGCTATTTCCTCCCCGTTCGCTACATTGGCCCCATGAAGAGCCGGCGGCCCTTTTCGCACCTCATCAGCAAGCTCTCCCGGAGCAACGAGCTGCTGACCATTCTCAACGCGGCCTATGCCCAGGCCCTGGCGCACGAGCCTCCGCGCCGGTTCTTCGGGGAGCTTCTGCGCGGGCTGCTGGCCATCACCGGCAGCGAATCGGGTTTCATCGGGGAGATCCTTCCGGGTGCCGAGGGGCGGCCCTTCCTCAGGATCCACATCATTTCCGACATTCAAGGCGGCGGGCACGGCGAGCACGGCCCCGAGCTGCGGCAGGAAATGGAATTCAACAACCCCGACAGCCTGATCGGGGCGGTCTTCGCCAGGGGCGAAACGGTGATCGCCAACGCCCCCGCCGCTGACCCCCGCTGCGGCGGCCTGCCTCCCGGCCACCCGGCCATCCGCTCCTTTCTGGGGATTCCCTTTTGCAGCCGCGGAGAGATGGTGGGGATGATCGGCGTCGCCAACCGTCCCGGCGGGTACGGCCGGGATGACGTGGAGCTCCTGACCCCCTTTCTCGATACCTGCGCCAATCTCATCTCCTGCCACCGCATCGAGGCGAGGCGGCGGGAAGGGGTCCTCGCCGCCCAGCGACAGCAGCTGGCGCAGGACCTGAGCCTCGCCGCCCGCATCTTCGACAGCAGCATCGAGGGGATCGCCATCACCGACGCCAGGGGGGCCATCCAGAAGGTGAATCCCGCCTTCACCACCATCACCGGCTACACTTCCGAGGAGGCGATCGGCAAGAACCCACGCGTCCTCAAGTCGGACCGCCACGATAAGGCCTTCTACCAGCGGATGTGGGAAGCGCTGCTGCGGGATGGCCGCTGGCAGGGAGAGATCTGGAACCGGCGGAAAAGCGGCGAAGTATATCCCGAATGGCTCGCCATCACCTCCATTCAGGACGGGCTCGGCCGGACCACCAACTATGTGGCGGTCTTCCACGACATGACCGAGATCCGGCGGGCCGAGGAGGAGCTGCACTACCAAGCCAACTACGACGCCCTTACCGGTCTGCCCAACCGGGTCCTGCTCCAGGAGCGGCTCAAGGTGGCCCTCGCCCAGAGCCGGATCGGGGCCACGCGGCTGGCGGTGCTGACCATCGATCTCGACAATTTCAAGCACGTCAACGACAGCCTGGGTCACCCCCAGGGAGATCTGCTGCTCCACGAAGTCAGCCGCCGGTTCACCGCCTGCCTGCCGGAGGGCACCACCATCGCCCGCCTGGGGGGCGACGACTTCTCCGTCATCATCGAGCGGCTCGCCCACGAAGAGGCGGCGGCGGAGGCGGCCGACCGGCTCATCGGCTGCCTCACCGCTCCCTTCCGGCTGAGCCCGCACGAGCTGTTCGCCACGGTGAGCATCGGCATCGCCTGCTTTCCGGCGGACGGCCAGACCCCGGAGGACCTGATCAAGAACGCCGAAGTGGCCATGTACCAGGCCAAGGAGCAGGGCAAGAACAAATACCGGCTCTTCACCCCGGCGATGAACGCCCGGGTGGTGAAGCGGCTGGAGCTCGAAAACAGCCTGCGGCGCGCGTTGGAGCGGGAGGAGCTGCGGGTCTACTACCAGCCCAAGGTGGAGCTTGCTTCCGGGCGGGTGCTCGGCATGGAGGCCCTGGCACGCTGGGAGCGGCCCGGAGTGGGGCTGGAGAGCCCGGCGGAGTTCATTCCCCTGGCCGAGGAGACCGGGCTCATCGTGCCGCTCGGGGAGTGGATCCTCGCCACCGCCTGCCGCCAAACCAAGGAGTGGCGGGACGCTGGCCACCCACTCACCGTGGCGGTCAACTTCTCCCCCCGCCAGTTCACCCAGCCGGGGCTGATCGAGCGGCTGCGGGAGATCCTCGCCGGGTCCGGGCTGCCCCCCGCCGCCCTGGAGCTGGAGATCACCGAAAGCGTGGTCATGGAGGAGGAAGAGGAGGTCCTCGCCATTCTCCGGGAGCTGCGGGACTTGGGCATTCTTCTCGCCCTGGACGATTTCGGGACCGGCTATTCCTCCCTCCACTACCTGCGGCAGCTGCCGCTCCATTCCCTCAAGATCGACCGCTCCTTCGTGCGGGACATCCCCGCCGACCGGGACGGGATGGCGATCACCGCCGCCATTCTCTCCATGGCCCGCGACCTCGGCCTGGAGGTGGTGGCCGAGGGAGTGGAGACCGAGGCCCACCTGCGCTTCCTCGGGGCGCGGGGCTGCCGGTGGGGCCAGGGATACCTGTTCAGCCCGCCGCTTCCGGCCGCCGAATTCGAAGGTCTCCTGCGCCGGGAGCACCCGTTCGGCTGCCTGACCGGAGGCTGCCGCAACTGATGGGGCCGCCCGCCCCTCTTTCCTTTCCGGGCTGCCCTCTCCATGCTATGCTTTGACAATGCCGGCCCGCGGGCTTATGATCCGCTTTTTGCCCTCCCGGCCTTCAACGACCACTGCTGCCCCCGCCCAAACGGCGGACAACATCGAACCGACACATGGACAAGATTCTCTCCATCGAGGAAAAGCTCCTCACCAAGCTGCCGCCCGCGGACATGGCCGCCCGGCTGATGGCCTATCAGGCCCGCCGCCGCCTCGACCTCATCCTCGAACGGCCCGATGCCGAAGCGGTGGTCGCCGCCATGCCGGAGCAGGACTTCTATCTTTCGGTCAAGGAGCTGGGAGAGCAGAGCGCCGCCCCCCTGCTGGCCCTGGCCCGGACCGAGCAGCTCAACCATCTCCTCGACCTGGAGTGCTGGCGCCGCGACGAGCTGTCCGCCGGCAGGGCGCTCGCCCAGC
>JAJYKH010000059.1:0-9835 GCA_021788685.1 Deltaproteobacteria bacterium
AGGGCACCAAATTGTTGGGAATCCCCCGGGGGTCCTCCCCGATCAGCCCGCTCGCGTGGGCCCCCACCGGATTGAAATAGCGGAGAAGCACGATGTTCCACTGCCGGTCCGCGACCCAGAGGTCCCTCATGATCTCCTCGATCATCAGCTTGGTGCGGCCGTAGGGATTGGTGGCGCTGAGGGGGAAATCCTCCAGGATCGGCACCGTGGCGGGATCGCCGTACACGGTGGCCGAGGAGCTGAAGATGATCGTCTTCACCCCGGCCTCGGCCATGGCCTCCAGCAGGGTCAAGGTGCCGGCAATGTTGTTCTGGTAGTAGCGCAGGGGCACCGACACCGACTCGCCCACGGCCTTGAGCCCGGCAAAATGGATGACCGCGCTGACGTGGTCCTCCGCAAGGATCCTTGCCAGCGCGGTTTTGTCCCTGATGTCCGCCTGGCGGAAATCCACCGCTTTGCCGCTGATCCGCTCGACCCGGATCAGGGCCTCCCTGCTGCTGTTTTCGAGATTGTCCACCACCACTACCCGGTACCCCGCGGCCAGCAGCTCCACGCAGGTATGGGAACCGATGTACCCGGCGCCTCCGGTGACGAGAATCCCGTTTGCTGAATTGGATGGCATGAGCCCCCCGCTTTTCACTTGTAACCGCCGTTGAAAAAACAGTTTTTTGATCGCGGCCAGACGCTCTATCTTACCACTTTTCCGGCTGCCGGCTCCAGCTCATTCCGGCTGGGAGAGGGCACTTCTTCCTGGCTTTTCTGATAGATCTGAACCGCCCGGTTGTGCTCTTCGAGGGTGGTCGAGAACTGGTGGGTGCCGTCGTTGCGGGAAACGAAAAAGAGGTAGGGTTTGGAGGCGGGGCAGAGAACGGCCTGGAGCGCGGCCCGGCCGGGGCTGGCAATGGGGGTGGGGGGAAGGCCCTTCACCATGTAAGTGTTGTAAGGGGTTGCCGTTTGGAGGTCCTCCCGGGTCAGGTCGCCGTTGAACTCGGGAATCCCGTAGATCACCGTGGGGTCGGCCTGCAGCATCATGTCCTTCCGGAGGCGGTTTTCGAAAACGCAGGCGACCAGGGGGCGCTCGTCGGCCCGGCCGGTCTCCTTCTCCACGATGGAGGCCAGGGTGAGCAGCTCATGAAGGCTCATGGGCAGGGGCGAGCCGGCGGTGCACGCCAGCGGGGCGGTATTGGGAGAAGCGGGCGAAAAGCCTGGGCACAGCTCCGCCACCACAGTCCGCAGCTGGGCCACCATCATCCGGACGATCTCCTCCGGACCCTGACCCCTGCTCAGGTAGTAGGTATCCGGGAAGAGATATCCCTCCAGGGTGCTCGCCTGAATGCCCAGCTTGCGGGCGAACTGCGGGTCGCGGACCAGGGCGAGGAACTGCTCTTTCTCCACCCACTTGCCTTTGGCCAGGATCTCCGCGATTTCGGTCAGGGTCGCCCCCTCGGGAATGGTGACCGGCCAGCGGACGATCCGGCCGGCCTCCAGCTGGCGCAGGACCATGACGGGAGTGGCGCCGTCCGGAAACCGGTATTCCCCCGCCTTGAGCCGGCCGGCCACCTGGAGGAGCCGCGCCAGGAGGAAAAAGCGGATGTCGTCGTCGATGACCCCCTCCCGGACGAGGATGGCGCGGATGCCCTTGAGACCGGTGCCCGCCGGGATGACCACCGTCCCGGCCGTTGCCGCCCGGCGGGAGGGCCTTTCCGCATAGCTCCGCAGCCAGAAGGGAACGAGGATCCCGATCCCGAGGACCAGGCTGAGGACAATGATGGCGATTCTCTTACACACGGCGGCTCGCGGTCGATCAGGGGGAGGACGTGAACCCGGGCTCATGTGCCCATTATAGAGTTGGGAGTGCCCGTGGAAAAAGGAGACCTGAATCCGTGACGACGGGTTGCGCTCATCTCATTGAATCCATGACTCATAGCACAAACTGCAGCCAACCATGGCTTCACCCGCCAGCCTGCGGGGCGTCCGTCGGCACGCCATCTCCTTAATCGAACGGTCGCCTTCGCGGGTCTGGCGCACGGACGAAGGCTCACGGATTCAGGGGGGGGAGAGAATGGCCCGAGGCCCACGCCCGACGGCTCTTCTCCGGTCCTCCGGGTTTTCATTCTTCTTCTGAATTCTGCCTTCAGAATACCAGGGACAGGATCTCGTCCATGCTTTTTACGGGCAGGAATTTGATCCTCTTGCGCAGGTCGGGGGGGATCTCGGAGAGGTCCTTCTGGTTCTGCTCGGGGATGATCACCCGCTTGACTCCCGCCCGCAGGGCGGCCAGGGCCTTTTCCTTGAGGCCGCCGATGGGCAGCACCCGGCCGCGCAGGGTGATCTCGCCGGTCATGGCCACGTCCTGCCGCACTTTTTTCCTGGCGAGCGCCGAGTACATGGCGGTGGCGATGGTCACCCCGGCCGAGGGGCCGTCCTTGGGAATGGCGCCGGCCGGCACGTGCACGTGGATGTCCACCTCTTCGAAATAGCTCTCCGGGAGCTTCAGCTCCTCCAGGCGGGAGCGGCAGAAGCTGAGCGCCGCCTGGGCCGACTCCTTCATCACGTCCCCCAGCTGGCCGGTGAGGGTGAGATTGCCCCGGCCTTTCATGATGGAGACCTCGATGTAGAGGACCTCCCCGCCCACTTCCGTCCAGGCAAGGCCGGTGGCCATGCCGGGCTGGTCGATGGCCTCCTGCTCCGCCTCCGGCAGGTGGCTCGGCACCCCCAGGTAGGTCGAAAGGTTGCGCTCGGTGATGGCGTACGGCCCCTTCCCCCCTTCGGCGACCCGCCGGGCCACCTTGCGGCAGAGCTTGCCCAGCTCCCGCTCCAGGTTCCGGAGGCCCGCCTCCCGGGTGTAGTGGGTGATGACCTTCTCGATCGTCTTGTCGCCGATTTTGATGTGGGCGGGCTTGATGCCGTTCTGCTCGATCTGCCGCGGCAGGAGGTAGCGGCGGGCGATGGCCAGCTTTTCCTCCAAGGTGTAGCCGGCCAGGCGGATCACCTCCATCCGGTCGAGGAGCGCCGAGGGGATGGTGTCGGTCATGTTGGCGGTGGTGATGAACATCACCTTGGACAGGTCGAAAGGCAGGTTGAGGTAGTGATCGGAGAAGGCGGTATTCTGCTCGGGATCGAGAACCTCGAGAAGCGCCGAGGAAGGGTCGCCCCGGTAGTCGGCCCCCACCTTGTCGATCTCGTCCATCATGAACACCGGGTTGTTGGTGCCCACCGTTTTGAGCCCTTGGATGATCCGGCCGGGCATGGCGCCGATGTAAGTGCGGCGGTGGCCGCGGATCTCCGCCTCATCCCGCATGCCGCCGAGCGAAATGCGGTGGAACTTGCGACCCATGGCCCGGGCGATGGACTGGCCGAGCGATGTCTTGCCCACTCCGGGCGGACCCACGAAGCAGAGAATCGGCCCCTTGGTGCCTTTGTTCAGCTTGCGGACCGCGAGATACTCGAGAATCCGCTCCTTGACCTTTTCCAGCCCGTAGTGGTCGGTATCGAGCACCTCGCGGGCCACCTTCAGGTCCAGCTTGTCCTTGCTCGACTTCTGCCAGGGGAGGTCGAGCAGCCAGTCGAGGTAGGTGCGGATGATCCCCGCCTCCGAGGCGTCCGGGTGCATCATCTCCAGCCGCTTGAGCTGCTGCAACCCCTCCTTCTTCACCTCGGCGGGCATCCGGGTCTTTTCGAGCTGCTCCCGCAGCTCATCGAGCTCCTGGGAGCGCTCGTCGATGTCACCCAGCTCTTTTTTGAGGGCCTGCAGCTGTTCCCGCAGGTAGTACTCCCGCTGGGAGCGGTTCATCTCCTCCTTGGCCTCGGACTGGATCCGGGCCTGCACGGTGGAGACTTCGAGCTCCTTGTGGAGGAGGTCGGCCACCTTCCGGAGGCGCGCCACGGGCTCGAAGATCTCGAGCACCCCCTGCGCCTCGGCGGTCTTGAGCCGCAGGTTGGAAACCACCAGGTCGGCCAGGCGGCCAGGCTCGTCGATGTTGTTGAGAACGGCCATCAAATCGGAGGAAAGGATGCCCTTGAGGGAAAGGATCTTCTCCGTCTGCTCCCGGACGTTGCGCATGAGCGCTTCGATCTCGAGGGTGACATCCACCGGCTCCTCCTCGGGGCCGAGCTCCACCTTGGCGATGAAGTGAGGCTCCTCCTGGACGATTTCCTTGATCCTCGCCTTGTTCACGGCCTGGACCAGGACCTTGAGGCGCCCGTCCGGGAGCTTGAGGGTGCGCATGATCATGCCCACCATACCCACGTCGTACATGTCTTCCGGCCCCGGCTCGTCGATAGTGGGGTCTTTCTGGGTCACCAGCAGGATGAACTTCTCCTTGGCCAGGGCGTCGCTCACCGCGCTGATGGAGGTGGGCCGGCCTACGAAGAGCGGCACGATCATGTAGGCGAAGATGACCACGTCGCGCACCGCCATCATCGGCAGCTCTTCCGGGATGCTCAGGGTATCGATGTCGGGAATCTCATCGAGACCGGTCATCGGATCGTTGACGTCCACGCGTGTCCTCTGGGAAATCTGGTCAGGCAGACGCCCCCGCCTGCCGCGTTGTCATGGTCGCTCCGGGGCGGATGCTATGCCCCCCGAAACCCCTCTCGCATTCGGCCGTCAGGGCCGAAAATAAGCCAAAGTAAACATTGCCCCGTGGTTCGTCAAGCCCGGCCCCCGGGGCCGCCGGGCACCCGCGAAAAAACCGTTTGCTCCGCTTCGCCTTACGGTTTAACGTGAAAGGTCGGCAGCCGGCACCGACCGGGAGAGGCTGCGGACCACAACCGATCACACGGTAACAGGCCCGCCCATTCCCGGCCCGATCCCCTCTCATTTCGACCAACTATGCTCGACATCGTCTCTTTCTTCGACCCGGGGTCCTGCGGATTCAATGAGCTGTTCAAGGCGGCCGATCCGGTCTGGCTGCCCCTCCGCAATCTGAAGCCGTACATGGACGATCAGGCTTACCCGGCTCTGCCATGCGGACTCGTTCCGGATGGGCAGCCCCTGCCCCGGACCGTGGTCCTTGTCGAGGGAGAGGCGCTTCCCGGCGACGGGCTGCGGATCGAGTACGGCGACGCCACTAAGGGGAAGCTCAAGGTGCTCCAGGGTGACCGCGAGCTGCCCGGGGCCACGGTGATCATGGCCGGCGCCCTCCTGGCCGGGGATCGGATCCGGCTCGGCCGGGGGGTGCTGGTGGAAGCGGGGGCGCTCATCAAATCGCCGGCCATCATCGGCGACCGGACCGAAGTCCGCCAGGGCGCCTACCTCCGGGGCTACACCCTGGTGGGCGCCCGCTGCGTGGTGGGCCATGTCACCGAAGTGAAGCACGCCATCTTCCTCGATGACGCCAAGGCGGGCCATTTCGCCTACCTGGGGGACTCCATCCTGGGTGCCAGCGTCAACCTGGGGGCGGGCACCAAAATGGCCAACCTGCGCTTCGTCAAGGGAGAGGTCCGGATCAGGACCCCGGAAGGGAAGGTGGACAGCGGCCTCACCAAGCTGGGGGCCATCCTGGGCGACGGGGTGCAGACCGGCTGCAACTCGGTGACCAATCCGGGCACCCTGCTGGGCCGCAGCTCCCTGGTGCTCCCCAATGCCACGGCCCCCTCGGGCTACCACCCCCCCCATTCGGTGATCCGTTGACCGGGTGCTCCCTCCCCCCAAGGCTCCTCATGCTGCAAGCTGCCCGCTGACGGCTGAAAGCTCGAATCTTTATGACACGTAATCGTAGATCCCGAGAAAGAATTCGAGAACGATGCTCACGGTGACGAAGATGCGGAACAGGAGGAGCCGGGAAACCTTCCGGCCCTCGCCCAGCCGGCGGAGCACCGCAGCTAGGATGATGGTGGACCCTACCGTGTAAGGCGCGATGGTGAGCAGGTGCCAGCCGGTTTCCCGCAGGGTCCGGCCCCAGTTGCCCGGAAACAGGCGGAGCGAGACCAGCACGTAAACGGCGGCCAGGAGAAGCAGCGAGAGCTTCCCGCGCAGATTTTTCATTGCCAGCAGCCCCGGTTCTTCTTGAGGGAGTCCCGTCACCCGGGATGTCCCCCTTTTTCATGGAAGGGGGAAACGGGAGGCGGGCGAAGCCATCAAAATTCTATAGACCACTCGCGCCGAAATAGCAACCGCGGTCAGCGACGGCCGCGCCCCAGCCTGGAGCTGCTCCTGGCGCGATACCATCCGGATGACTCTATGACCAACGGAACCCACGTCCTCTATTTTCCCGCCACCCGGCTTCCCCTGGCAGCGGCCGGGCCGCTGCTGCTGCCCTTCGGCAAGCTCGTCGCCTATCGGCCCGCCGAGGGTCCGCCCGCCATGCCGCAGCCCTTGACGGCGGCCGGGCTGGTGGGCAGCTACCCGCCCGTGCCGCTGGGGGACCAGCTCGACCGCTTCCGGCGGCAGCTCAAGGATATGCAAACCCATGCGGCCGAATACTATCAGGCCTATCTTTCATCGCTTGCCGCCGGGGCCGAGGAGGACATCGAGGCCGGCTGGCAGCAGGTGGCCCGCCAGCTCAAGCAAACGCCCGCCGCCAAGGGGGCGAGGGAAGACGCGCTCTGGCGAGCCAGGCTTTACCTGGCTCTGGCGGAGCAGGAGGCCGTCCTTCAGGAGGAGCTCGCCGCAGGGATGGCGAAGGTCGGCCGCCGCGAGGCGGAGCTGCTGCGGCAGATGCAGGGGGAGACCGAGGAGCTATCGAATCTGCCGATCTTTGCCGCCCCCGCCCCCGCGGCCCCCATCCGCAAGGAGCGGCTGCTCGTCGCCTGGGGGCAGCTCTATCTCGCGGACCCGAGCCCGGAGCGCCCCTGGCTGCTGACGACGGCCCAGGAGGAAAGCGCCGGCCTGCTCTTCGAGGCATACGAGACCGACGCCGGCCGCCAGCCGGAACGGCTCCTTTCCTTGCCGCTGCCGCCGCTGACCGGTGGGCCGGAGGAGGAATGGATCGAGAAAAGAAAGGCCTTCCGGGCGCATGCCGGCGACCTGCTTGGCAGGCTGGAGGAGCTCCTCACCCAGGCCGCAGGGGCCGGACCGGAGGAGATCGGGGCGACTGCCGCAGCGCTGACCACCGCCTGGGAGGAGCTTCTCCGCCCCTGGCCAACAAAAAAACCGGCTGCGGCGTGGGAGCCCTCCGGACCGGCACCAGGCCGAGTGCTTACGATCTACCGGCTGGCCGGCATGTCGTTCCCCCGGCTGTTCGGGCTGCTCTGCCGCCAGGACCGGGAGGCGGCGGGTCCGTCCACCCCGAACGCAGTGCTGGCGGTGCTTTCATAGCGGTCAGCTATCGGCTTTCAGCTTTTAAAACGGCTGGAATAGTCAAGGAACAGCAGCCTTTCAGGACCGGTTTCATTGAATGCTGATGCTGACCGCTGACAGCTATTTATAGGGGTTGATGGTCAGCACCGGGCAGGGGGAGCGCTTGACAACCTGTTCCGCGACACTCCCGAACAGGACCTTCTCCACCCCCTTGTAGCCATGGGTGCCCATGACGATGAGATCCATCTGCTCGGCTTCGGCGAGCTTGATGATCTCCTCGGCGACATCCCCGATGAGCACCTTGGCCGAGCCGGGCACGGAGCGGTCCATGTTCTCTTCCATGAAGCTCTCCATCCGCTTGTTGGCCCCCTCGACCATTTCCTCCTCGAATTGGGTGATCGGGATGTGGGGGACGAAGAAGCCCGAGTAGTCCTCGATGCTCTGGACCACCACGGAAATGGAAGCGCCGCACTTCTTGGCCATGAACAAGGCCGATTTCAGAATCTTCTCTGAATTATCGGAGAAGTCGACCGGGACCAGTATCTTGTTGACCTGCATACCTCTCTCCTCCTTATCGTCAAAACGATTATTCGGCCGCCGCCCTGCCGGGGGAAACGGGAATTCAAATCCTAACTACAGAATATAAAAACATATTTGCCAATGTCAAATCTAATTGATCGGAAATCGCGTCACCACGCTCTTTCCGCGCCAGGGCCGGAGTGGTGATGGGCCGTTCCCAGGAGTACGGCCGCCCGAAAGCATCGCCCGAAATCCGGGGGCGCCTCGATGCCGTTTTCGGCCAGGAGGGCCTGCTCGCCCGGAACCTGCCCGGGTTCGAGGCCCGGCCAGGGCAGGCCGCCATGGCCGAAGCGGTGCTCGCCACCCTGGAGGAGGGCGGGGTCCTCGCGGCGGAGGCGGAAACCGGGATCGGCAAGACCCTCGCTTACCTGGTCCCGGCTGTCCTCAGCGGCCAGAAGATCGTCGTCTCCACCGGGACCCTCAACCTGCAGGACCAGATCCTCCGCAAGGAGATCCCCTTCCTGCGCGCCTGGGTCGACCCCGAGCTCACCGCCCTGTGCGTGAAAGGGCGGCAGAACTATTTATGCCTTCACCGCTGGCGGCAGCACCTGGCCGCCCGGCATCCGACGCTCGTTGCGGCGGCCGGGGAGGTGGCCGCCATCGGCGAATGGCTGCCGGTCACCGAGAGCGGCGACCGGGCGGAGCTTGCCTGGCTGCCCGACCACTCCCCCCTCTGGCAGGAGGTCTGCGCCAGCGCCAGCCGCTGCCTGGGCAGCCACTGCCCCGAGGGCGCCGCCTGCTTTCTCAACCGGCTGCGGAAGCAGGCGGCCAGGGCCCGGCTGTTGATCGTCAATCACCATCTCTTCTTCTCGGATCTGGCCATTCGGCGGTTCGGCTTCGGGGAGGTGCTGCCCCGCTACGAGTCGGTCATCTTCGACGAAGCCCACCAGCTGGAAAGCACCGCCACCCAGTACTTCGGCATGTCGGTCAGCCATCACCAGCTGCGGGAGATGGCGCGCGACGTCGAGCAGGAGGCGGCCAAGGGAGCGGCCGGCCCCAAGCGGGAGAAGACGATCCAGCTCGCCCGGGCCCTGGAGACCCAGGGGGAGCGGTTCCTGGCGATTTTTCCGGACGAGAAGGGGCGGCAGTTTCTCCCCGCCTTCATGGAGCACGAATCGCGCTGGCCCGCGGAAGCGAACGCCCTCGGCGAGAGTCTGGCCGCCCTGGGCCGGCAGCTGGGGGAGCGGGCCTCGGACGGGGAAGTCTGGCTGGGGCTCGAGCGGCGCGCCCAGGAGCTGCTCCAGAAGTTTCTGGCGATTACGGACGAGCCCGACGCCGCCCACATCACCTGGTTCGAGCGGCGAGAAAAGAACCTGTCGCTTGCCGCTTCGCCCCTGGAGGTTGCCGCGGCCCTCGATGAGTTTCTCTACCGGGAGGCCAAAAGCGTGGTCCTCGCCTCCGCCACCCTCACCACCGGCGGCGACTTCGATTACTTGCAGCGGCAGCTTGGATTGCCCCCGGAAACCGCCACCCTCACCCTGGCCTCCCCGTTCGACTACCAGGGCCGCACCCTGCTGTACGTCCCCGGGGCGGAGTTCCCCGCTCCCGGCACCCCCGCCCACCCGGAGGCGGCCTGCCGGCTTCTCCGTGAGATCCTCCTCCTTTCCCGCGGCCGGGCGCTGCTGCTCTTCACCAGCCTCGCTGCCATGCGCCAGGCTTACCAGGCCCTGGCCGACCAATTGCCTTACCCTCTCTTCATCCAGGGGGAGGCCCCCAAGCCGGTGCTCCTGGAGCGGTTCCGGCAGCACACCCACTCCGTGCTCCTGGCGGCGGCAAGCTTCTGGGAGGGGGTGGATGTGCCGGGCGAGGCCCTGAGCTGCGTGGTGATCGACAAGCTCCCTTTCGAAGTGCCCAGCGACCCGGTGCTCCAGGCGAGGATGGAGCGCATCCGCGAGGAAGGGGGCAATCCCTTCTATGATTTCCAGATCCCCCGGGCCGTGCTCGCCCTGCGCCAGGGGCTGGGGCGGCTGATGCGCACCGGTTCCGACCGGGGGCTCCTCGCGGTGCAGATCG
>JAJYKH010000059.1:9845-11602 GCA_021788685.1 Deltaproteobacteria bacterium
TCTTCACCAAGGGCTACGGCCGCCGGTTCCTCCGGAGCCTGCCGCCCAGCCCCGTCACCCGCGACCTCGGGGAGGTGGCGCAATTCTTCGCCAGCGAAGCTCGCGAATTGTGAGGAGCGCGGGGGAGCATCCGCTTTCCGCCTTCGCCCCCGCATCCGCTCTCCGTTCGATGTTCAATGTCCGATGCTCGATGTTCGACGCTTTTCCCCCGCCCCTGCCACTGCCCTGTTGATCTTTTCGGCCGATTCGGGTTAGCTACCGAACGTCGCTCAAGCGGCGGAAATTCCCGGAGGCATCAGAACGTGAAACAATCCGAGCTGCTGGCAACCCTCGAGCCGGAAACGGCCAAAATCGACGCCGCCATGCGGGCCGACTTGGCCGGGATCGGCAGTCCGCCGCTGCTCGAGATCCTGGAGCACGCCATCTTCAACGGCGGCAAGCGCATCCGCCCCGCCCTCACCATCTTCGCCGCCAGCCTGAGCGGTGCCGGCACCCTGCCCGCCGACACCTACCGGCTGGCAATCGCCTTCGAATACCTCCATGCGGCGAGCCTCCTGCACGACGACGTCATCGACCACGCCGACCAGCGGCGGGGCAACGCCAGCGCCAACGCCTTGTGGGGCAACAGCACGGTCATCCTCGCGGGCGACTATCTCCATGCCCGCGCCTTTCTCCTGGCGGGCACGACCGCAGGCGCCCAGTGCCTCGATCTGCTCGGACGGGCCACCGCCGCCATGGTGGAAGCCGAGTTCCTGCAGATGGACACCGCCCGGGAGGCCAACCGTGCCGAAGACAATTATTTTGCCATCCTGCGGGGCAAGACCGGGGCGCTCATCGCCGCGGCGGCCGAGGCAGGGGCCGTCCTCGCCGGGGCTTCCGCCCGCCAGCGGGCGGCCATGCGCACCTACGGCGGCAATCTGGGGCTCGCCTTCCAACTGGTGGACGATCTCCTCGATTACCTGGGCGACCCCCGGCTGACCGGCAAGAAGGTGGGAAACGATCTCCACGAGGGCAGAATGACCCTGCCCCTTCTCATTGCCCTCCGTCAGGCCGAGGGGGAGGACCGCTCCTTTCTCGAGCAGATCCTGAGCCTCAAGAGCGACGACCGGGCAGCCCAGCTCGAGCGGGTGCGGGGGGCCATCGAGCGGAACGGCGGCTTCAGCGCCACCCGCGACCAGGCTGCGGAGCTCATCCGCACCGCCACCGCGGAGCTGGAGCTTTTCCCCCCGTCCCCGGCCCGGCAGGTCCTGGCAGCGCTGGCCGCCTATGTGCTCGCCAGGAAGAAGTAACCGCTCCAACGTTGATAGCCGTCGCAAAAAGTCCGATCTAGGGCGTTGCGGCGAGTCGAAATGCTCGACGTGCCTTATGTACGCCTCCGCTTTCGCGAAACCACCGCGCCTTTTCTATCGAACTTTTATGCATAGCCATCCAGATGCAGGATTCGACTTTCTACGGGATTGTCAACGTCCAAGCCGTTCAAACGCTGGAACGTTGAAACGTCTGAACGGTTGAGCTTACCAACATGCCCCCCAAGAAAAAATCCGCCCCCCGGGCCAGGAAGAAGAACAAAAAGAAGAGCCGGAATAAAGGGCTCCTGCTGCCCGCGGCCATCCTCCTCCTGCTCCTGGCCACCTTGGGAGCGGCTTTCTACATCGTTTTCCTGCGCACCCCCGGCCCCTGGACTAGGATCCCGCCCTCCCTGGCGAACCTGATGAAGCGGGAGCGGCCCACGTCCCCGCCCGCCCCCGCGCCCTCAT
>JAJYKH010000060.1:0-10408 GCA_021788685.1 Deltaproteobacteria bacterium
TTACGAGAGAGATGGTGGGTCTCTTCACTCCGCAACCCGATGGATAAGATGAAAGCCTAACCCCAAAAGAACGGCTTGACAGTTGTGGCTCATAGAAGGTTGGAGGTTGGAGGCATAAGCTTATGCCCTTGCCAACTTCAGACCTGCAGCCGGTGGGTAATGCCCAACCTACGGTCTGCTCCGAAACGATACCATGGGGAGGGGCGAAAGATTTTTCGCCCCTACGTGCCTTTGCCTCCAACCTCTAACCTCAGACCTCCGACCCCAGCCCTTCAGCCTTCCCGTACCCCTTACCATCACCACGTCCTCCTGCGGCACCCCTGATGCATCCCCTCCGTGGTGGTGGGCACCGCCGCGATCGCATCAGCACCTCCATCCCTACGCTCACCCCAGCCATTCGGTCCGGCTGGGCGACCGCCTTCCGCGAGCTGACGAATAAGTTCCCGTCGCATCGAGAGTTTCAGTTGGAGACCGGGTTTTCGGATTGCATTTTGGCGACAATCTTGTTTACATGAACTTCCGCCCGAGTGGAGGCGGATGATCGTTCGGAACCATCGGAAGAAAGCGGAAAATCCCATGACCGAAGCAGCCGCAGCCGCACTTGACAGCAGAGAGGGGGCCATCTCTCTGCCCGGGGATTGGTTTGGCGCTGCTGTGCGCGGCTCCCGGGCGTACCGGTCGGTGGCGGCCGCACTCATCATCTGCGCCCTCCTCTCCGCCGGGCTGATCGCCCTCGCCCTCACCGGCGTGCTGGTGGAAACCCAACAGGTCCAGACGCCCGCCCTCCCGATCGCCCTCGACCTTTCGGCCGGAATGGAGGTGGACCGGGTCGGCTCAGCCGAGGAGCTGCTGGCCCGCCTGCAGGCGCATCGGCTCTGGGATATCCCCCCCGGCAACACGGTCCCGCCGGTGCTCTTCGCCAACTACCCCCAAGACTTTGATCTTCTCGATCTGGACGTCAAGAAGCGGGCCTTTCTGCACGCCCTTCTGCCGGCGGCCCTGGTGGCCCGGGAGGAGGTCGCCCGGGAACGATCGGCCCTCCTGGGGATCCTGGCGAGATTCAAAAACCCCGATCAACTGGTCTTCGATAAAGCCAGCGGCTGGTATGACCGGCTCAGCAAGCCGGAGATCGAGTTCCTCGAATTCCTGGCGGCCAAGTACCGCTCCCGGATTGCCAGCGACCTGCTCGCTAGAGTGGATACCTTTCCGGTGAGCCTGATCATGGCCCAGGCGGCCATGGAATCGTCCTGGGGAAGCTCGCGGTTTGCCGAGCAGTGCAACAACATCTTCGGGATGTGGACCTTCGGCGACCAGGGATTGGTGCCAACCGACCGCAAGGATGGCGCCGACCACAAGGTCGCGGTTTACGATACCATTCTCGGCTCGGTGCGCGCCTACCTGCTCACCCTGAACCGGCTGCCCGCCTACCGGGACCTGCGACATCTGCGGCGGGAAACCCACGACCCGCTGCGCCTTGCGGAGGGGCTGAACCTTTACTCCCAAAGAGGGGACGGATACGTGGCCGAGCTCAAGCAGATCATCCAGTTCAATCAATTGGAGCGCTTCGACACCTTCACTATTGCCAGAAAGCTGCCGGTGGTTGCATCAGCCGACGTCAGGCCGCCCCGCCCGTAGCGGTTTTCACTTTCCTCACCCGGAGAACGATCGCCATGGTCCGAATCCTGCTGCTTCTCCTGGCTTTCCTCACGATGGCCGTCTCGAATGCCTCTGCCCAGGTGACCGCCTTCATCTACCACCGGGTGGGAGACAGCCGGTATCCTACCACCAATGTGGATACCAACCGGTTCCGGGAGGAGATGGCGTATCTCCTGGCGAACAAGTACCAGGTGCTGCCCCTTTCCCAGGTGGTCGATGCCCTCAAGGAAAAAAAGCCCCTGCCGGAAAGGGCGGTGGTGCTCACTTTCGATGACGGCTACCGGTCCGTCTACAAGAATGCCTGGCCGGTGCTGAAATCCTTCGGCTATCCTTTTACCGTTTTTCTCTACACCCAGGCGACCGACAGCGGCTGGCCAGATCACATGACCTGGAACCAGGTGCGGGAAATGCGGGCGGCCGGGGTCGATTTTCAGGACCACGGCTATGGACACCTCCGGTTCGGCACCGCGCCGCCAGGCCTGGACGATCAGGCCAATCGCTCCCGGATCCGCAGCGACCTCATCAAGAGCGGCCGGCTCATGGCCCAGAACCTGGGCGAAGGTCCGAGCTACCTCGCCCTGCCTTACGGCGAATATAACCGGACCGTGCTGGAGGAAGTCAAGAAGCTCGGCTATGAGGCGGTCTTCACCCAGGACCCCGGGGCGATCAGCGCGGAAACCGACCCCTACCGCATTCCCCGAGAGCCGATCGTCGGCCGGGAGTGGTCCACCATGGACCATTTCGAGATGGTGCTCAAGCGGGTCGATCTGCCTTTCACCGCCATGGAGCCCGACATCGTGCCCCTTGCCACGCCCGTGCCGCAGCGGTTCGCGGTGCGCCTTCTCCACCCGGAGCGATATCAGCCGAATTCCCTTGGCATCTACGTGACCGAGCTGGGCTGGCAGAAGGCCACCTTGTCGGGGAACGTGCTCTCGGTCCCCAACCGGAAGCCGCTCACCAAGCGGGAGAACCGGGTGGCGGTGAGCGGCCGTGAAAAGGAAAGCGGCCGCACCGCCATTCGTTTCTGGATGCTGTTCAAGGAATGATGGCCGCAAAGGCCCGTAAAGATCGTCTTTCCGCGGCGGTTGCCGCAATTCTTATCCCCCCATTCTCCTGGTCGTCCATCTGCCGATTGCTGAGAACGGACACCCCCGATCCGATGGAGATCGATCGATCTTTATCGTCCGTGCTTAGATTTTTCTAGGAACAGCCTCGGTAACAGGAGAGAAGGTTTTTAATTTCTTACTATAATTACAAATAATTATAAACAATGCCCGCATCAAGAGATTGCGTTGATTATACGGAAACACGAAGTCTTTTTTTCTTGCCGTCTCCAAAAAGGTACGTTATAGAGGTACCGAAAGGTCAGATCCACGGATCATCTCATATAAAATACCAAAAGGGGATGTGAAAAAATGGCTCGCAAAGAGAAAACGACTGAAGCGGCAACGGCGGAAAAAACACCGAAGATCACAACCAAGCGGGGCCCCGGGAGAAAAGCGGGCCGGAAGCTGAAGATACTCTACGTCGATGACGAGCAAATCAACCTGATCAATTTCGAGACCGCATTCGGGAAGGATTACGAGATCATCACCGCGAGCGCCGGCCAAGAGGCCCTCAAGATCTTCAAGGAGCAGGAAGACATCGCCATGGTGGTTTCCGACCAGCGGATGCCCGGCATGTCCGGAGTCGAGCTGCTGGAGAAGATTTACAAGCTCGACCCCGTGCCGGTCCGGATGATCCTGACCGCCTACAAGGATATCGAAGACATCATCGGCGCCATCAACCAGGGGCAGGTCTACCGTTACATCCTCAAGCCATGGGAAGACAAGGAGGTGCGCCCCATCCTCAAGCAGGGGGCGACTTCTACCTGCTGACCAGGGAGAACAACCGGTTGGTGAACGAGCTCAAGACCAAGAACAAGGAGCTTGAAAAGCTCAACACCGAAAACCAGAAGATGAACCGGAAGCTGATGGAGGACATCATCCGCCGCCAGGAGGCCGAAGAGGAGCTCGCCCTCCGCACCCGGGAGCTCGAAGAGGCCAACAATGCCATGAAGATCCTGCTCAAGCAGAGCAGCGAGGCCAAACAGGAGATGGAAAGCAAGATCCTTTCCAACATCCGCGACCTGATCATGCCTTATATCGATGACCTGGCCTCGCGGCTGGATGATCGGCAGGACCTTCTCTACGTCAAGGTGATCAAGGCCAACCTGGAGCAGATCACGTCCTCCTTCTCCAACCGGTTGGCGGTGAAGCTGAACCTCACCCCGCGGGAGCTGCAGATTGCCGAGCTCGTCCGGCAGGGTCGGACGAGCAAGGATATTGCCGGCCTGCTCAACCTCTCCCGGCGGACGGTGGAAACCTACCGCGACAATCTCCGCCGCAAGCTCAACGTCAAGAACAAGAAGCAGAACCTGCGCTCGCTGCTGCTTTCGATCCACTGAGCCGGGTTCCGAATCCCTTTCGCCAGGGGCGGGCTGCCAATGGGCAGTCCGCCCTTTTTTCGTTAGAGCGCCCCCACAATCGGGCGTCAAGCCGCCGGAGCGCCATGCGCGCCGGACCTGGCATTACGCCACGCCTTCAACCGTCCCCGCCCCCAGGTCCGTGATACAATCAGGAGCTGAAAGGGTGATGATCTCGCCTTCCTGGCTTTCTTCGGAACGAGAAACGACCGCATAACGTTGTCCGTCGCCGAGCGGCTTTTTCGAGGTCCATGAAGGATGATCCGGAGCCCTTCTCCGCGGAAACCGATTTTTGCCCATGCAGGTGGCGGTTTTTTGTGGAATATTCAACAGGGAGCGGTCGGCAACGGCAAAAACTTGCAAAAATTGAGGGGACCTGCCATGGAAAGCCGGTTTACCCAGGTGAGAAAACGCGATGGACGGCTGGTGCCCTTCCAGCGGCAGCGGATCAGCCGGGCCGTGGCCCGGGCGATGGCCGCCTGCGGAGAGGGCACTCCGGAGCGGGACTCCGGACGGGTCGCCGATCAGGTGATCGCGGAGCTGCACCGACGCTTTCCCGCCGGCCACGTGCCGCAGGTGGAGGAAATACAGGACCTGGTCGAGGAGACCCTGATCCTCCTCGATTTCGCCCGGACAGCCAAGGCCTATATCTTGTACCGGCATGAGCGCGCCCGGCTCCGTGCCCGTGCCGGCGCCGTGCCCGCGGACGTGCGGGAGCTCACCGCCCAAAGCAGGAAATACTTCCACACCCCCCTGGCCGAGTTCATCTACTACCGGACCTATTCCCGCTGGATCGACCGGAAGGGCCGGCGCGAAACCTGGGTGGAAACCGTTGACCGCTATCTCGACTTCATGCGGGAGAACGTGGGCGACCGGTTGCGGCCCGATGAATACGCCCAAATCCGCGCCGCCATCCTCGACCAGCGGGTGATGCCGTCCATGCGTCTGTTGTGGAGCGCCGGCCCCGCCGCCCGCAGCAACCACATCGCCGCTTACAACTGTTCCTTCCTCGCCCCCGCGCGCCTGACTGACTTGGCGGAAATCATGTTCCTCCTCATGTCCGGGGTGGGGGTGGGCTTCTCGGTGGAGAGCCAGAACGTCCAGCAGCTGCCGATCATCAAGCGCCAGACCGGCGCCATGCTGCCCTTGCATGTGGTGGGCGACAGCAAGGAAGGGTGGGGGGATGCCCTCACGGCCGGTCTCGAAGCCTGGTACGGCGGTTATGACATCCGCTTCGACTTCTCCCAAGTGCGTCCCGCCGGGGCACGGCTGCGCACCATGGGCGGCCGCTCTTCCGGACCGGGACCGCTGCGGGCCATGCTCGACGACGTGCGCTCCAAGATCCTGGCCGCCCAGGGAAGGCGTCTTCGCAATATCGAGCTCCACGACATCATCTGCAAGATCGGGGAAGTGGTGGAGCGGGGGGGCGTGCGCCGCGCCGCCCTCATCTCCCTCTCCGACTTCGACGACGAGGAGATGCGCGAGGCCAAGACCGGACACTTCTACCTCAACCACCCGCAACGGACCATGGCAAACAATTCCGCGGTGTACAATGCCAAGCCCAAGGCGGTTGATTTTCTGGAAGAATGGCTGAGCCTGGCCCGGAGCGGCACCGGGGAGCGGGGGATCTTCAACCGGGGCGGGCTGCCCGGCCAGATTCCGGCCCGGCGCTGGCCCGAGTTCGAGCCCTGGTGGCCGACCTGCGGCACCAATCCCTGCGGGGAGATCATTCTTCGCTCCAAGCAGTTCTGCAACCTGACCGAGGTCGTGGCCCGGCCCGAGGATACCGAGCAGAGCCTGCTGGAGAAGATCCGCCTGGCCGCCATCCTCGGCACCTACCAGGCCACTTTGACCGATTTTCCGTATCTCTCGCCGGAATGGAAGAAGAATTGCGAGGAGGAGCGGCTCCTGGGGGTTTCCATCACCGGCCAGTGGGACGCCCCGGCCGTCCGGGATGCCGGCCTGCTGTCCCGGCTGCGGGAGGAGGCGGTGGCGGTCAACCGCGAGCACGCCCGCCGGCTCGGCATCGCCCCGGCGGCCGCCGTCACCTGCGTCAAGCCTTCGGGGACCGTATCCCAGCTGGTGGATGCCGCCTCGGGCATGCACCCACGGTATGCCAGGCATTATCTCCGCCGCATCCGTATCTCGGCCAACGATCCCCTCTTTGCCATGCTACGGGACCAGAAATTTCCCCATTACCCGGAAACGGGCCAGACTGAGGCCACGGCCGCCACCTTCGTTCTCGAGTTCCCGGTGCGCGCCCCAGAGGGCTGCGTCACCCGCGCCGATTTGCGGGCGAGCGACCAGCTGGCCCACTGGCAAATGGTGAAGGAGCACTACACCGAGCACAATCCCTCGGTCACCGTTCTGGTCGGCGAGAACGAATGGATCGAAACCGCCAACTGGCTGTTCGAGAATTGGGGCCTCATCGGCGGCCTCTCCTTCCTGCCCCGCGCTGACAACGTCTATGAGCTGGCTCCGTATCAGGAGATCAGCGCGGCGGAATACGAGCGGCGGGTGGCCGAGCTGCCAGAGCTGGACTTCTCCCGGATCGTCCTCTACGAGAAGCAGGACACCACCCAGGGCGCCCGCGAATTCGCCTGTCAGGGCGGCGTATGCGAGATCGATCCGGAAGAGGGCTCGGTCCCCGGCTCCACCCCGCCGGAAAGGTTGTGATCGGTCTCCTGCAGGCGGGACCACGCCGCAGCCGTTCCGGGTACCAGTCTTTCAAGGCCGGGAGGCGGCGGGGCGGTAAAGGTGAGCATCCGGCCGCTGCCCGGATGCCGGAACCGGAGCGCCGCCGCGTGAAGGGCCTGGCGGCCGATCCGGAGCCGGTCCCGGTCGGCGGCGGTCAGGGATTCGTCGAGCAGGCGGAGGAAAAACCGCTCGTCAACGCCGTAGAGCTTATCGCCCACCACCGGAAAGCCCAGGCTGCAGAGGGTAGCGCGAATCTGGTGGCAGCGGCCGGTGTGAGGCCAGGCCGCGAGCAGGCTCATGGCATTTCCCCAACCCAGCAGCCGGAAGCTGGTGCCGCACGCTATGGGCTGACCCGGTAACCCAATGCCGCCCCGGAGAAAACGGAGCTTCTTCCGGACCGCACTGGCGACGTCGGGAGCGAGCCATCCCTCGGCCCGGCTTTCCCCCCGGGGGAAAGCCCCTTCCACAACCACCAGATAGGTTTTCCGGACTTCCCCTGCCGCAAATTGCGCCTGGCAGCGGCGGGCGCTGGTCCTGTTCTTCGCCACCAGCACCAAACCGGAGGTTTCCCGATCCAGGCGGTTGACAAAGGCCGGGCTCTCGATGCCGCGATTTTCCTTCAGCCGCGCCCAGAGCGTGTGCCGGAAGTAACGGCCGCCGGGATGGCAGGGGAGGGGAGCCGGCTTGTCCACCACCAGCAGGTCCTCATCCTCATAAACGACCGCATAGCGCCAATCGACCGGCGGCTCGTCCAATGTGGCCGGCCGGTAAACGAGAACATCCCCTTCCACAAGCCTGTCGTGCGGCTGGCCTGCCGACCCGTTCACAAGCAGCCGGCCGGCCGCTAGCTCCTGCCGCCACTCTTCCCGGCCGAGATAGTTGAAGCGGCAGGCGAGGAGCTCCAGCAGCGGTGCGCCCGCGTGCTCACAGGTCAGGGTGATGGCGATGATCCGTTCCATTTCGGCTGGTGATCGTGGGAAGGCGCAGAATTCCACCTCCGGGCCGTTCCGTCAAGCTCCGGCTGTGAACGGGCCGAAGCCGATTCTTTCATTCTTCCCTTCGGATTGACACCACTCCGCCCCCCTCGGATAATAAAAACAGAATCCCAAAATGGATAAAGGAGGAGAGAACGAGTGCCTTCATGCATCTCGCACGCATTCGTGGGGGCCTGTGCCGGGGTGGCCGTGAGCCACGACACCCCGCCAAGACGGCTGGTTCTCTTCTCCATCCTGGCAGCCACGCTTCCGGACGCGGATGTGCTCGCTTTTGCCTTCCGCATCCCTTACGATCACCTCTTCGGCCATCGGGGGATCCTCCATTCCCTCTCTTTTGCCGTGCTGGCTGGAATTCTCATCGCATGGATCTTCCTCCGTAGGAGATCGACGCCCTGGAGCGCATGGCCTTCCTCCCGCAACTTCCCTTTTCTCGCCATGTACTTCTTCCTGCTCATAGCAACCCACGGCGTCCTTGACGCCTTCACCAATGGCGGCGAGGGAGTGGCCTTTTTCGCGCCGTTCACCAACGAGCGCTTCTTCTTTGATTTCACCCCGATCGAGGTGTCGCCGATCAACCTGGCCCTGTTTTTCGGCGGCCGAGGGGAGGCGATCCTGGCCAATGAGCTGGTATGGGTCTGGATGCCGGCATTGGGGGCTTCCGTCCTGGTGCGGATACTTTTGATCGCCAACCGGAAGCGGCTGCACCCGCGCCAAGTCCTGTATCGGGAACCGAGACCAGATCCTGGATCCAGAATGCCCTCCCCTCAAGCATTGATGATCTCGCAAAAAACCCCCAACCCTGGCGGGCGGGAATGAGGAAACAACAGGGTACAGACGTGGAACGTCGGCGGAGCGGCTTTTTGCAAGGCCGATAAACTTTTTCCGACCCCTCTCGCAGCCCCCCCCAAAAAGACGTTCGGCTCCGATTGCCTTTCAGCCGTTGACCAGCTAAGATGGTGATTACTTTTATCTGAATCCGTGATGACGGGTTGAATTCGTTAACGTATCTCAATGACTCATGGCACAAGCTGCGACCGAACCATGGCTTCACCCGTCGCCCTGCGAGGCGTTTGTCCACACGCCATCTCCTTTATCGACAACCATTCGATATAGCTCACTATAATCGAACGATCGTCTTCGCGGATCTGACGCACGGACGAACGCTCACGGATTCAGGTTTCACCATCTCGGAGCTGAGACCATGGCGAGCCATATCCACGACCTGATCATTATCGGCGGCGGCCCCGGCGGGCTCACCGCCGGCATTTATGCCCAAAGGGCCGCCCTCGACACCCTGCTCATCGAAAAAGGCGCCCCAGGCGGCCAGGTCAACAACTCCGACGAGGTGGAGAATTGGCCGGGAATGGTGAAGATCAACGGCGCGGAGCTTGCCTTGAATCTGGCCCGGCACGCCCAAAGCTACGGCCTGGAGCCCATGGCCCGGGAAGTGGTCTGCGTGCAGCCGGGAATCGAATTTCACGAGGTCTGCCTGGATGAAGGGCCGCCCCTCCGGACCCATGCAGTGATCCTCGCCACGGGCGGCTCCCCCCGCAAGCTCGGAATTCCGGGCGAGGAGGAATACTACGGCAAAGGCGTCTCCTACTGCGCCGTCTGCGACGGCTTTTTTTTCCGGAACAAGAAAGTGGTGGTCGTCGGAGGCGGCGATTCGGCTGCCGAAGAGGCCCTCTACCTCGCCAAAATCACGGAGCGGGTCCAAATCGTTCACCGCCGGGATGAGCTGCGGGCGGGCCGCATCCTCCAGCAGCGGTTGGCCAGGGAGCCGAAAATCGAAATCGTCTGGAGCTCGGTCCTCACCTCCATCAACGCCAACTCCGCCGGGGTGAACGGCATTGACGTCCGGAACCTCGAGACCGGCGTAAAGAGTAAGATTCCCGTCGATGGGGTCTTCATCTTCGTCGGGTTCAATCCCAACAACAAGCTGGTGCCGGCCGGAACCAAAATGAGCGTGAAAGGGTATGTGATCACCGATGAAAAATGCGTCACCAGCATCCCGGGGATCTACGCCGTTGGCGATTTGCGGGAAAAGTACGCCCGCCAGATCGTCACCGCCGCCGCGGACGGCTGCGTTGCCGCGCTTGCCGCCGCCCATTATGTGGAAGCGAAGAAAACAAGCCTCTGATTTCAGAAAAAATAAAATTCCGCGAATTATCATGAATGGATGCAATCTACCGTTTTATCGATATATATTTTATTGCATCTAAGCAATCCTGCTCTTTTCATTTGATTCCTAACTTTTGATCCATTCAGCCCATCGCGAGTCTCATTTCTGCATTGACAGGAAATTACGACCTCGTATAGGCTTTATAAAAGACCGCTGTTCGGCTTTCTTTCACAATTTTCCTGTCACTTCCCCTCAACAAGAGGAAAATTCCTCTTTTCTCCTGCAGACAAAAACTTCCAGGTCTTCCCTCATCCATTATCTTCAAGGAGGTCAGACATGAAGCCGAAACGTTTGCTTTTGCAATCAGTTGTCATCGCTGGCGGGCTTTTCATCGGTTTCCAGACCGCCCACGCGCAGCAAGCAACTGGCGGTAGCGGCACCACAAGTGGCACCACCAGCGGGACCACGAGTGGC
>JAJYKH010000060.1:10418-11433 GCA_021788685.1 Deltaproteobacteria bacterium
CCGCCGCCATGAGTCTTGTCAACATCTGCGTCGAGTCCAGCCAATCGTCAGCCACCAGTGGTGGCGTCATTATTGCGCTTCCTTCCACCACTGACCTTGCTGCCTTGTCCGCGTACTCCCAATATTGCAGTGTCGCGCAGAGCGAGCCCCTGCTCGGCACCTGCAATTGTGCCAACCCCGTCAGTGGCACTAGCGGCACTAGCGGTACCTCCGGGAAGTGATTGTCCAAAACGTATGCCACGCAGCCGGAGCTCTCTGCCTTTTTGAAATAGCTGAAGGTCGGTAGAATCTAGGGGAAGGCCTGGAAAATCGACCGGCATCCTCAGCCAGGCATGAATACCAAGAAGGAATTGCCTTCGGGCCGTCGGAAGGGCTTCCTAAGGTGGAGGCCCTTCCGTTACCGGATTCAGCCCTGACAAAAATGGGCTTCTAGCCACGGGGACGCCCTTGGCCGGATCTGTTCCCCTGTGACGCTCACTCTCCCGAATCCATCAGGTCCATCGGCTCGCCGCCGCAGACCAGCTCACCCCGCCCGCCCGCCGTGGTAACCTCCACTTCATTGCCGCAGAAGGCGCCCCGGAACCGCTGACCAGCCTCTTTTGCCCTCATCGTTATCCGCCGAAGCTCATTTTCGGTCCTTGACCAACGCCCGCAGCACGGGCGCAAAAATGGCGTCCACTTCGGCGAGCGCGGTCATGACGAACCGCTCGATGCCCTTGTTGTCGGTGAGCAGAAGATGATCCGGAAGTGCGTGCTGCCGCACCTCCGCCCGTCCCATGGCCTTGTGGCCGCCAGCGCTGCCGTAAGCGCCGAAGGCGGCCCGCGCCAGGCTGCCGGCGTCCTTCTCCAGTCCGTCGTTGCGGAAGACGATGACCAGGGTATCGCCGACCACGCCGGTGACCAGGGCCCACTCCACGTTCTCGACCCGGATGAGGAAATCGGCTACCTGCACGCAGACATCGGATACCGGCACCGGGCCGAGATGGGTGAACATCACTCCGCGCACGAAACGGCG
>JAJYKH010000061.1 GCA_021788685.1 Deltaproteobacteria bacterium
GGGGACCTGCGGGTGGCGGTCCAGCCGGTCACCCTCGGACCGGCCGACCTGCCCCCCAACATCGGCTGCCCCCCAGGCGACTATGTGAAGCTGGCCGTGAGTGATAGCGGCCCGGGCATGGACGCGGCCACCAAGGCGCGGATCTTCGAGCCGTATTTCACTACCAAGGGCGTGGGGAAGGGGTCCGGGATGGGCCTGGCCGTGGTGCACGGCATCGTCGAGCGCCACCAGGGTTTCGTCACGGTCGACAGCGCCCCCGGCAAAGGGGCGACCTTCACGGTCTACTTCCCCCGCAGCGAGGCGCCCTCGGAGGAAGAAGCCGGGGAAACCGGCCCGCCTCCCGGAGGCAGCGAGCACGTTCTCCTGGTGGACGATGAAGAGGGGCTGGCCAAGCTGGGCAAGGCCACCCTGGAAAAGCTCGGCTATCGGGTGACCACCACCGGGGACCCCTTGGAGGCCCTGGAGATGGTCCGCTCCGATGGAAAGGCGATTGACCTGCTCATCACCGACCAGACCATGCCGCACCTGGCCGGAGACGAGCTTGCCCGCCGGGTCCTCGCCATCCGGCCGCACCTGCCGATCATCCTTGCCACCGGCTTCAGCTCCAGGGTGGACGAGGAGAAAGCCAGGGAGATCGGCATAAGCCACTTCATTGCCAAGCCCTTCTCCTCCCGCGAGCTGGCGCACACGGTCCGGATGGTTCTCGATCGGGAACGCAGCTAAAATCCGAATTCCGCCAGCAGATCGTCCACCAGATCTTGTTTGAGAACTTCGGGAGTGGAGGGGGCGTTTACTTCGCGCAGCATCTCGGTTTTCTTCTGGATGTTCTCTGGTGAGGTGTCGCGATAAATGTTCAGGACGATGAGGGACTCGATCAGCCATTGCCTGATCTGCTGAATGTCCTTGACCATGGCTTCCATCTTCTGCCGAGCCACATCCTGATAAGACTGGGAGGCGATGATGTCGAAGGCGGCCCCTCGTATGCCATGCAGCGGGTCGCCCATGGCCGCCTCGGAGAGTCGTTTGGCTTTGAAGCTTTCTTCCAATTTGTCGGCGATGGCGATCAGCTTGTCCGCCTTGTCGAGCACCACCTCGGTGGCTTGAGCCATCAGTCCTTCCACGGATTCAGCCGTGCTCACCAAGAGGGGCGCCTGTTCGCCCGCACTGGAGAGTGGATTTTCCACCGAGCGCATGTTGCCGAGGATACTGTTTATTCGTTGCGCGAGGGTGGCGAGCATCCCCTCGGCATTCACGGGCGCTTCCGTGCAATCGAATTCCCCCTGGAGCAGGGCCTCGGTTACCTGAATCAGGATGGCGACATTCTTGTCTGCATCGGCGCTTGAGGCCATATCTTTTCAGAAGGTGAACGTCGTAACAGTTGGCAACCGCGGGAGCGGTTGAGAGAAATTAACCGCGAAAGATACTGAAACCAGATTCGAAAATCAATCAAAAGAAAAAATTTGAACCTAGCGATACCGTTTGTGTGTTCGATAAAATTCTTCTTTTGCCCGGTACATAAGGGTATCGGCCTCTTTGATGACATCTTCCGGTGGATGGCGATCGGTGCCTGTCGCGCCCAGGCTGACCGTGACCGGAAAAGTTTCATTTTCTCCCACTGGAAGAGCCACCTCCTTGAACACCCGCGTCTCCAGCAGTGCGCGGACCGCAAGCGCGCCAGCGGTATCGGTGTTGGGCAGAAGGATGACAAATTCATCGCCGCCTGTCCGGGCCACGATATCCGTGGACCGCACCGCTCCCCTCATGAGGCCGGCGACCTTGAAAAGCAGCCGGTCACCTGCCTCGTGGCCGTACCGGTCGTTGGCCGATTTCAAGCCGTTGACATCGGCCACCACCGCTGCAAAGGGAATGGCGTACTTCCGGTGCTTCTCCATCTCTTCCCGCAGGGCCCTCTCCATGTAGCCCCAGTTGAAAAGCCCGGTCAAGGGATCGGTGTTGGCGCGTTGCTCCAGTTGCCGCATGAGCTGCTGGTTGTGGAGAAAGGCCCCCAGGGGCTCCGCAAACAAACTGATCACTTCCTGCTCTTCCGGTTGGGGGTATTCGCCCCTCAATACCAGCAAGCCCACCCGTTTGCCGTCACCCCCCAGAAGGTTGATCGCGGTCGATTGCTGCCACGGCAGCCGCTCACTGGGAAAAGGCTTCTCAGGGGCCTGCTGCACCTCGCGCGACAAAAAGGCCCGGACCAGGCTGTTGATCTCCTGATCGGCTATCCCCCGATATCTTGCAGTCCAGAGATTGCCTACCCGGATATCCTGGACCAGGATGACGGCTGCCGGTGCCTTGAGGAGCTTGGGAAAAAGGTCGAGGAAACTGTCGAGCACCTTTTCCAGGTCCGCCTTTTTCTGCATCCTGGCGCTCAGCTCCACCAGCCCGCTGAGGATTTCATTGTGCCTGGTGATTTTTTTCTGCTGCTTTCTGATTTGCTCGATGAGCTCGATCTGCCGGGTCGTATCCCGGAAGATCAAAATCCGATCACCCTCCTCGGAGGACACGACCGTCTCGGTGAAATACCGATCTCCCAGGCGATGGCTCTTCTTCGCTCCACCGGGACGTCTCTTGAGCTCGTTGCCGGGTGGCGCGGGGCAGGAAGGGCAGGGAGATTCGAGCCCCAGCAGCTCATGGCAGTGGCGGGGGGAGGCGCTCCGCCCGAAAAGGGCTGCTGCCCGGTTGCATTCCCTGATGCCGAAGGTCGCATCCACCCAGACGATCGCCTCCGGCAACAGATCCAGCAGGCGCCGCAGGTTCCGCCCTTCCCGCACCGACTCGTTCCGTTGCCGATCGAGCAATACCTGCTTGGCCTGCAGCTCCTTGCGGATCAGGTCGAGCTGCCGGAGCGATGTCACTTCCCTGGTGACGTCCTGCAGGGTGATGATGACGTGATCTCCCCAGCGGTGATAAAAGCGTTTCACGAAGACATCATCGCCATTTTCGTTCCTGAGGATGGCGGAGCGCTGGGCGAATCCGGTCCGGGGCAGGGCAGGAAGTGGACAATCCTCACACGGAATTCCGGATTGAAAAAGCAGCTGGTAACAGGGTGTGCCCAGAATTTCATCGGTCTGCATTTTGCCGATGATCCGCCCAGCCGATTGGTTCGCCATGGTGGCACGCCGCTCGTTGTCGAGGATCAGGATTCCTGCCTGGGCTCCATCGAGAATGGAGGTCAGGACGGAGTCGGATGGAAAGGCGGAGAGAGGCGGCATGCTGCCTTACTGTATGTTTTTAGGCAATTTGGCTGAGCTTCGCGGCAATGATATTCCGGGCGCAGTCGAAAAGCAACGATCCGGTGCGACAAACTGTCATTTTCCCTTATATTTTACCGCGTGCATTCTGGGAGATCGCCTGTCAATGGGTGCCGAGCTTGCAGCTTGCCCGTCGAGCCGCCCGGTAAAATAAAAGGCCGGGAGCGCAAAGAAGCCCCCGGCCTTTTCCGGATCGGTCCGGCGGTCCTGCTCACGTGACGATCGCCACCTCGAAGGCCTCCCGGATGCTGTTCACGTAATGGAAGGTGAGCCCCTTCTTGGCGTGCTCCGGGATCTCCCCCACGTCCTTCTCGTTGATTGCCGGCAGGATCACCTCGGAGAGGCCGGCGCGCGCCGCCGCCAGCACCTTCTCCTTGATGCCGCCCACCGGCAGCACGTCGCCCCGCAGGGTGATCTCGCCGGTCATGGCCAGGTCCTTGCGCACGCTCCGCCCGGTGAGCAGGGAGCAGAGCGACACCACCATCGCCACCCCGGCCGAGGGACCGTCCTTGGGAATGGCCCCTTCCGGAACGTGGATGTGGATGTCGGTCCGGGCGAAGGTCTCGTCCGGGATGGACAGCTGTTTCGCGTTGGAGCGGATGTAGGTGAGGGCGGCGGTGGCCGACTCCTTCATGACGTCCCCCAGCTTGCCGGTGAGGGTGAGCATCCCCTTCCCCGTCATCCGGGCCGCCTCGATGAACATGATCTCGCCGCCGACGGGCGTCCAGGCCAAGCCGGTAGCGAGCCCCGGCCCCCAGGTGCGGGCCGCGCTCTCCTGGAAGTAGCGGGCCGGCCCCAGGAAGTCCGGGAGCTGCCCGGGCTCGACGGTGATGCGGCCGGTGGCGCCGGCCACGATGTCCTTGGCCACCCCCCGGCAGACCGCGGCGATTTGCCGCTCGAGGGTCCGCACCCCCGCTTC
Source organism: Deltaproteobacteria bacterium (assembly GCA_021788685.1). Taxonomy (GTDB): domain Bacteria; phylum Desulfobacterota; class Desulfobulbia; order Desulfobulbales; family UBA5123; genus JAJYKH01. The sequence continues at coordinate 4,177 of JAJYKH010000061.1, forward strand.
CCGGGTGTAGGAGCGGATGATGGCCCGGATCGTCTCGTCGGTGAGCACCAGGTTGTCGCCGCTGAGGCCGTGCGCCTCCAGCTGCTTGCCCACCAGGTGGGTCTTGGCGATCATCAGCTTTTCGTCCTCGGTGTAGCCGGGCAGCTCGATGATGTCCATCCGGTCGCGCAGCGGGCCGGGAACGGTGTCCAGCACGTTGGCGGTGGTGATGAACATGACCTTGGAGAGGTCGAACGGGATCTCCAGGTAGTGGTCGGCAAAGGTGGAGTTCTGCTCGGGGTCGAGGACCTCGAGGAGCGCCGAGGCCGGGTCGCCCCGGAAGTCCATGCCGATCTTGTCGATCTCGTCGAGCATGAAGACCGGGTTGTTCGAGCCCGCCTTCCGGAGGCTCTGGATGATGCGGCCGGGCAGCGCCCCGATGTAGGTGCGCCGGTGGCCGCGGATCTCCGCCTCGTCGCGGACCCCGCCCAATGAGAAGCGGACGAACTTGCGGCCCATGGTGCGGGCGATGGACTGGCCGAGCGAGGTCTTGCCCACCCCGGGCGGGCCGGCGAAGCAGAGGATCGGCCCCCGCATGTCCTGCTTGAGCTTGCGCACCGCCAGGAACTCGATGATCCGCTTCTTGATCTTTTCCAGGCCGTAGTGGTCCTCGTCCAGGGTGCGCTGGGCCTGGGCCACGTCCAGGTTGTCCGGGGTGGAGACTGACCACGGGAGATCGAGGATCCAGTCCAGGTAGTTGCGGGACACCGTGTACTCGGGCGACGAGGGCTGGATCCGGGCCAGCCGGTCGAGCTCCTTTCCCGCCGCCTTCTTGGCCTCGCCGGTGAGGGCGGCCTTCTCCAGCCGCTCCCGGAGGTCGCGCAGATCCACGTTCTCCCCCTCCTCGCCCAGCTCCTTGCGGATGGCCTGGAGCTGCTGGCGGAGGAAAAACTCCCGCTGCTTGGCATCCATGTCCTCCTTGACGCTCTTTTGGATCTGGGCGCTCATCTCCACCGTCTCCAGCCGCTTGTGGAGCTCGCGGGCCACCCGGTGGAGGAGCGGCTTCAGCTCCTCGATCTCCAGGATCTCCTGCTCCTGATCCAGGGGCAGGTTGCACTGGGAGACGACGAGGTAGGCGATGTGGAAAGGGTTGGTGAGCGACTGAACGGTCATCAGCAGCTCGGGCGCGAGCTGGGCCAGCTCCGCCAGCCGCTTGAGCTCGCTCCGGAGATTGATGAGAAGGGCCTCCACCTCCCGGTCGCTCGCCTCCACCATTTCGATGGGCCGGACCCGGGCCCGGAGGTAGGGCTCATCCTGGACGTACTCCCCGATGCGCAGCTTCTTGACCGCGCTCATCAGCACCTGGTAGCCCTCGGTGGTCTTGAGCAGCTTGTGGATGTAGCCCATGACCCCGACCGCATACAGGCTTTCCCGGGGGGGCTTCTCCTCCTCTTCGGACGACTTGAAGGCCACCGCGGCCACCAGCCGGTCCTTGAGCAGGGCCTCGTCGATGAGCTGCTTGGAGGAGCTCTGCTGGATCTGGAGCGGAAAGCCCATCCCGGGATAGAAGACGAAGCCCCGCAGGGGCAGCACCGGCAGCTCGTCCGGGACGGGCAGCTTGGCGGGGTTGACCGATTGCCGTTCCTCTTTTTCTTCGACCGCTTCTTTGATGTCGTTCGTGGTCATGCAGGAGCTCCCTTTGTCTGGTCTGCGGCCGGGCGGCGTTCCGGCCGCCGGGCCGCGGGCATCCGCGTCCGGGCTAACCGACCTGGACCGTGATCTTCCCTTTGTGGCCCAGCTTGGGCAGGCGGATGAGCAGGTAGCCGTTCCGGTAGATGGACGAGGTGTCGGCCACGTCCACCGCCACCGGCAGGGGAATGGTCCGCTCGAAATGGCCGTGCTCGATCTCGAGCTGGTGGACGCAGGAGGCGTTCTCCACCGGCGGGAAACGGCGGTCGCCGGTCACGGTCACGCTCCGCGGCTCGGCCAGGACCGAGATGTCCCGGGGCTCGATGCCCGAGATCTCCAGGCACACCACCACCTCCGTTTCGGTTTCGTACACGTCGGCGGAGGGCATCCAATCGTTTCCGGCCTGGAACGGGCCCATCCGCGCCAGCGACATATTGCGCAGCATCCGGCCCATCTGTTTTTCCATTTCGGCAAACTGCTTCGACACGCTTTTCCGGGACTGATCCATGACTTCCTCGCGGGCAACAGGTTTTGTCGGCCTCGCAGAAGTGGCTCCGCCGACGGTCCACCTCTGTAAGTTGTTGTTTTCTCGTTTCCGTCCGCTGCAGCCGGAGGTCGTTGCGAGATCATCAGATCTTCGGGGCAACGAACCCTGCCGCAGGGGGCGTTCCGGGCTCTCTCGTTTACCGTATCATTCCGGCCTATTGCAACGAAAGCAAAATAAGGCCGGCCGGGGCCCATGGCAAGGCCAGCTGAGCGGACCAGCGGCGGGGCCGGGTTTCCCTTGCCTTTCCCTGGGTTGAGATGCTAAAGCAAATGGGCGACATCCAATCGAACGGGGGGGGAGGGAACCCGTGGTCCGCGAATCATCATATCTCCGGGAAAACAAGCAGGCCCTGCAGCTGCTGCGCAAGCTCGACCAGCTCAAGGCGTTCTCGAATCGCGACCTGCAGTCGTTTCTCGAAATGGGCAAGCTGGTGCAGTACGATTCAGGCGAGATCCTGATTCAGGAGGGGTCCCATCACGGCTGGATCTACCTGCTCATCGAGGGCGAAGTGGAGATCCTCAAAAACGGCCAGTCCATCAAGCGCCTCAAAAGGAATGGCGAGCTGTTCGGGGAGATGGAGGCGGTGGACGGCTCCCCCCGCTCGGCCACCATCAAGGCGGTTACCCCCACCCTGGTCCTGGGGGTGGACGGGTCGCTTACGGAGCTGAAGCTCAAGAACAACGAGCTGGCCTTCTGCTACACTCTTTACCGGCTCTTCGCCGAGCTTCTGGCCGACCGGCTGCGCCAGGCCACCAAGGAGATCTCTTCCCTGCGGCTGGAGCTGGAGCAGGTCAAGGCGGAGCTCGGGAGAAAGCAGAGGGACGTGCCGCCGAAGACCGGCTGGGAGCTGGAGTGAGATTGGGACTGAAGCGAAATCGGGCTGCAGTATTCAATTTCCCGCGCCGATAGGTTTGTAAGCGGCAGAGCTCCATCGGCCGGCCGCCCCGACTGGACCTTCCCTTTGGAGCACAGCATGTTCCGGAGCACCATCGCACGCCAGACCGCCAAGATCCTCCTTCCCGGGGCCTTGGCGGTCGCGCTTTTCGCCGCATTCATTTTCGGGATCATTCTCCCCTCTTTCCACCAAACCATGGTGGACCGCAAGAAGGAGATGCTTCGCCAGCTCACATCCATGGCGTGGGACATTCTTTCTTTTTACCAAGCCAAGGAAGTGAAAGGGGAGCTGTCACGACGGGAGGCCCAGGCGCAGGCGATCGAGCAGATCAGGCAGCTGCGCTACGGCCCGGGCGGCAAGGACTATTTCTGGATCAACGACAACAGGGCGGTCATGATCATGCACCCCTACCGGCCCGACCTGGACGGCCGGGACCTCTCCGGTTTTGCCGACCCGCAGGGGACCCGTCTTTTCCGGGAGGTGGTCCGGGTCGGCCAGGAGCGGGGAGAAGGGTTTGTCCCCTACCTGTGGCAATGGGAGGACAACCCCAGGCGCATCGTACCGAAGCTCTCGTTTGTCAAGGAATTCCCGAGTTGGGGGTGGATCGTCGGCACCGGGGTCTACCTCGGCGACGTGGAACGGGAGACTTTGGCGATCACCCGGAAGCTGACCGTGGCGACCCTTGCCGTGCTGGCCGCGGTGGCCCTGCTGTCTTCGTACATGGTGGCGCAGGCGATCAGGCGCGAGAGGAAACGGGAAGAGGCGGAGGCGGAGCTCAGAAGTCATCGCGACCAGCTGGATACGCTCGTCAAACAGAGGACGGCCGAGCTGACGTCGACCAATCAGCAGCTCGAAAAGGAAATCCGGGAAAACGTGCTGACCCGTGAGAAGCTGGCTGCCAGTGAGGAAAAGTTCAGGGACATCCTGGAGAATGCCAACGACCTCGTCCAGAGCGTCAAACCGGACGGCACCATTCTTTACGTGAACAAGGCATGGAAAAAGGTGCTTGGCTACGATGACCAGGAAATCCGTGGCCTCAACATCTTCGACGTCATCCATCCGGACTGCCGCGATCAGTGCAGGGAGCATCTCGGGCAGATCCTGGCCGGGGAGGACCCGGGGCGGTTCGAGGCGTGCTTCCGGACCAAGGGTGGCGACAGGATCGTGGTCGAGGGGAGTGTGAGCTGCAAATTCGCGGAGGGCAAGCCGCAGCTCACGAGGGGCATCTTCCGGGACATCACCGCCCGCAAGGCGGCGGAAGCCAGGATCAAACAACAAAATATCTTCCTTCACGACGTGATGGAGTCGCTGCCTTTCCCGTTTTACGTGGTGGATGCCAAGGACCACACCATCCTGCTGGCGAACTCCTCGGCGGGAAAAACGGGGGTGGGCTCCAAGTGCTATACCTTCACCCACGACCGGCAGGAGCCGTGCCGCTCGGAGGAGGAGCACGCCTGTCCCCTGGAGAAGGTCAAGGCTTCCAGGCAGCCGGCGGCGGTCGAGCACGTCCACTACGACAGGGAAGGAAGAAAGCAGGTGGTCGAGGTGCACGGTTATCCCGTCTTCGGTGAAAACGGGGAAGTCGTGCAGATGATCGAGGCGGTGCTGGACATCACCGAGCGGAAGCTGCTCCAGGAGAAGCTCAGGCACCAATCCGTCACCGATGAGCTTACCGGCCTGCTGAACCGGAGAGGCTTCCTCTCCATGGCGGAGAAGCAGCTGCAGATTGCCGACCGGAGAGGTGACGGGCTGTTCCTGCTGTACGCGGATCTCGACCATCTGAAATGGATCAACGATACCCTGGGGCATTCGGCTGGCGATCAGGCCCTGGCCACGACGGCGGAGATCCTGAGGCGCACCTTCCGCAAGTCCGACATCATCGCCCGTCTGGGAGGCGACGAATTTACCGTTCTCACCACCGGTGAAACCAGCAGCACATCGGAACAGGCCATCTTGCGGCGCCTCCAGCAAGCCATCGAGCAGACGAACAAGCAGGGGAATTTGTCCTTTGCCATCTCCTTGAGCATCGGGGTGGCCCAGTACGATCCCGCCCATCCCCGGTCCCTGGAGAAGCTGATGGCCGAGGCCGACTCGCGAATGTACACGGTGAAAAAGGGCAGGGGCAAATCCAAGCCGGCTGCCTGACCGGATCGCTGCCGCACTGTTCTGCTGACCGGATCGGCACATCTCCCCCCGCCGGGGCATTTATCTGCATTCCCTTCAAGCGCGGGGCCAAGCTCCTCGGGGAGTCCCTTCTCCCGGGGCTTCCGTCGAATTGCCCCCTCCTGCCGCCTCATGCACGTTTACCCCTTGACATTACAGCACAAAAGGAGGATAAAAAGGCCGAATTTAATCTATTCATTAAATTCTTGCCGGCGCGAAGGACGAATGCGTTCGTATTCGGGCGACTGATCCCCGAGCCTCGCGAGAAGAAGGAGGTCGCTCGACATCTGCAAACCGGAAGGGTGGCTCATCTTGCCACCTTGTCATTTTTATTCTATTTTTTTAGAGCAAGTCGTTTCAGATTTCGTCATCCCTTCTTAAGGAGGAAGAGAAATGAGGAAGAAGATCGCTGTGGCGGTAGCTTCTGTATTATTGTTTGCGGGGCCGGCGTTTGCCGCCCAGCAGGCAAAGACGTTCACCATTTCCCCGGAGATCGGCGGCATGGTCTTCGAGGGGAACCAGGGCCTCCATGACAGCACCGCCTACGGGCTCGGCATCGGTTACAATTTCACGCGCAGTTTCGCCCTGGAAGCGCTGTTCACCGGCTTGGACACCAAGAGCGAAGCCACCGACGATCATCTGGACGTGTACTCCTACCGGCTGGACGCCATTTACCATCTCCTGCCGGACAGCCGCCTGGTTCCGTACCTGGCGGTCGGCGCCGGCGGGGAGGACCTCGATGGCGACAACGAATTCATGGCCAATTACGGCGTCGGCCTTCTGTACTATCTCACCGACAACCTCGCCCTGCGGGCCGACGTGCGGCACGTGCTGGTCACGGGCGAGGGCGACATGAACAGCAACCTGCTCTACACCGCCGGCCTGAAGTTCCAGTTCGGGGCCCCCAAGCCGGCGCTTGCACCGGCACCCGCCCCGGCCCCGGCCCCCGCACCCGCTGTGAAGCCGGCCCCCGCGCCCACTCCGGTTGCCGCCCCGCTCGACAGCGACGGCGACGGCGTTCCCGATAGCCGCGACAAGTGCCCCGGCACGCCCAAGGGGGTTGCGGTCGACGCCGACGGCTGCGAGCTCAAGCTGTCCCTGCACATCAACTTCGACGTGGACAAGGCGGTCGTCAAGCCCGAGTTCGAGCCGGAGCTGCAGAAGGCGGCCGCGTTCATCAAGGAGCACAGCAACATTCCTTTTGTGCTCGTGAGCGGCCACACCGACAGCACCGCTTCCGAGGCTTACAATCAGAAGCTCTCCGAGCGGCGGGCGGAGGCGGTCCGCCAGGAGCTGATCAAGAAGTACGGGGTTGATGCCACGAAGATCAAGGCGAAGGGGTACGGCGAAACCCGGCCGGTCGCGAGCAACAGCACCCCCGAGGGGCGGTACCAGAACCGCCGGGTGGATGTTGTCTGCTGCACCATCGTGATCGAGTAAGCCCGTCTTCTTCGTTCCGAGGGGCCGGTGACGGCCCCTCGGAACTCCTCCTGCTTGCCCTTTTCCCGAAAATTCAGGCGTAAACGAGAAACTGGCGGCGCAGCTCGGCAAATTCCTGCAACCCGGGCTGCCAGCTTGCTTCCAGCTCCAGCAGGTCGGCGCCGGCGGCCACCGCCTGGCGGACCCGGGTGTTGCCCAGGATGAGGTCCAGGGGCAGCCGCTCGAACTCGTATTCGTAGGGGGGCTGCTTGCAGGCGAAGCGGTCCGGATGGAGGCGCATGGTCGCCTGGAGCATGGCGAGGCTGGTTCGATAGGGGAGGAATTGGACCGGGTCGGTGACGTGGAGGTGGAAGCCCGGGCAGGGCTCGCCCCGCCACTTGTTCGAGGTGGGCTCGAAGACCACCGGCCGGAGGATGCAGCC
>JAJYKH010000062.1 GCA_021788685.1 Deltaproteobacteria bacterium
GCTCCGCTTTCCAGGCTCCCGCGCGCCTTGCACTCGAACGAAAATTCCATGATCTCGCAAAAACCTCCATGCTCCGGCGGGCGGGAAGGATACAACAACAGAGTTGCACAGCCTGGCCGTCGGCGGAGCGGTTTTTGCGAGGCCGACAAATTCTTGAAGCCGGATCGGGAGGGACGCTATGGACAGGATGGCGGCGAAAAGCTGGCGGGAGCAGCCGCGGGTGCTCAGCAGGCACCTCCGCCGGAGGAGCACCCCGAACCTGCGCCGGCGGCGGGGGATCGTGGGCCTCGCCTTCACCGCCGCGGCCGGCATGGGCCTGATCGGCCTTTTCCAGATTGGCATCCTGCGCCATCTTCCCGAGCCGCCGCTGCCCGTTTTCGACGCCGACAAGGTGGACGGTTCCGCGGAAGCCTATTCCCTGCTCGCCACTCCCGACGCCTTCATCGGTCTTGCCAGCTACAGCCTGACCGCGGCGCTAGCGGCCGCGGGCGGCCCCGACCGGCCCGCGGACCGGCCCTGGCTGCCCCTGGCCATGGCCGGCAAAGTCATGGCGGATGCGGTCCAGGCCGCCCGGTTGAGCCGGGACCAGTGGGTCAGGCACCGGGCCTTCTGCATCTGGTGCCTGCTGGCGGCCGGGGCCACCTTCGCGGCGGTGCCCCTGGCCCTGGGCGAGGCGCGGGACGCGATCAGGGAGCTGGCCGGTTCGGCCCGGGCACGAAGAAAGGAAAGTCTGATTCCCTGAGCGATGCATTCCCTTGGCGGGGAGCCCAGGCGGCGCTCGCGGCCAAGGGCCGCTGGGTGCCTTGATCGGTTGCTCGCAGTCGAGGAGGTCCGGCCATGAACAAGGGCATCAGCCTGCGGCGGATCTGGCTCCTGGCCATGGTGGGCCTGACACTTGGCCTGCAGGGATGCGCCCTGCCGACCCGCTTGCCCGCGGTCCCGCCCCAGCTCACCGGTCACGCCGAGATTCCGGGAATGCCTGATGTCCGCTTCGTGGCCGGGGGGGACATGACCGAATTCCGGAAAATCGCCTTCCGGGGCATCCAGCACGAGCGGGAATGGCGGGCGCAGCAAGGGGAGACCGGCCCCCTCCCTCCCGCGTTTTTTCTGGCGATCTCGGGAGGCGGCGACGATGGGGCGTTCGGGGCGGGGCTGCTCAATGGCTGGACGGCCGCGGGGACCCGGCCGGAATTCAAGCTGGTCACCGGCATCAGCACCGGCGCCCTGATCGCGCCCTTTGCCTTTCTCGGGCCGAAATACGACGCGACGCTCAGGGAAATTTTCACCACCACCTCCCCCAAGGACGTCCTGGAGCTGCGGGGAAAGCTGGCGGCCCTGTTCGACGATGCGCTCGCCGACAACCGGCCCCTCGGGCGCTCGATCCGAAAATACGTCAACGAGGGGCTGCTGCGGGAGATCGCCGCGGAGTACGCCAAGGGTCGTTTCCTGGCGATCGGCACCGTCGACCTGGATGCGCGGCGCGGCATCATCTGGGACATGGGAAGGATCGCCTCCTATGGGGGGCCGAAGGCCCTGGACCTGTTCGTCAAGATCATGGTCGCCTCCGCCGCCATCCCGGGGGCGTTCCCGCCGACGCTGATCGATGTGGAGGCGGATGGCAAGCCTTACCAGGAGATGCACGTGGACGGCGGCACCATGTCCCAGGTGTTTGTCTATCCGGTTTCGGTCCACCTGAAAGAGGAGTCGGAGGCGGCCGGCTTTGCCCGCGAGCGGAAGCTCTATGTGATCCGCAATGCCAGGCTGGACCCGGAATGGGCGCAGGTCGAGCGCCGGACCATGAGCATCGCCCAGCGGGCGATCTCTTCCCTGATTTACAGCCAGGGCCTTGGCGACCTGTACCGGATCTACGCCACCGCCCACCGGGACGGGGTCGATTTCAACCTGGCGTTCATTCCGCCCACTTTCAACGCCCCGCACCGGGAGGAGTTCGATACCGGGTACATGCGAAAGCTTTACGACGTCGGGTACGCCATGGCGGCAAAGGGATTCCCGTGGGTTAAGGCGCCCCCCGGGTTTCGAGGCGGTGCCGGCTGCTGGCAGCGAAACGGATCGCGGGGAGTGGAGGAGCAGAGAGTGAAGCCTCCCGCCAGAAGGTGACGGGGCCTCGTGCCATGCTATCGAAGCTGCGCGCAAGCCGCGCAAGGAGGGACACATGAAAATTCTCAGGCAGATCGCGCTGTTTCTTTCGCTCGCCGCCATGGCCGTGGGCGGCGGGTGCGCCGAGACCAAGCAGGCAAAAAACGTGCAGCCGTCGGGGTTCCTGGGGGATTATTCCCTGCTGCGGCCGGGGAAGGGGGATGAAGCGCTGCTCCGCTACCGCAATCCGGCCGCGGATATCAAGAAGTACCGCAAGATCATGATCGTCCCGGTCAGGATCTTCCAGCCGAAGGGCGCGTCTGAGGCGCAAAAGGCCGACCTTCAGAAGCTGGCCGGCAACTTCAACGTCTACCTCACCCGGGAGCTGGAGAAGGACTACCAGATCGTGCAGACCCCCGGGCCGGACACCATGAAAATCGAGTCGGCGATCACCGGGGCCGAGAAATCGGGGCGGGGGATGGACCTGGTGTCCAGCGCCCTTCCCATCGGCATGGTCCTGTCAGCGGGAAAGGACTTTGCCACGGGCAAGCCGACCGGCGTCGGCGAGATCAGCATGGAGATGCGGGTCACCGATGCGGCCACGGGCGAGCTGCTGGGGGAGGCGGTTGACCGGCGGGTCGGCGGGAAAAACCCCTCCGGCATGTTCGACGCCTGGAACGACGCCAATCAGGCGATGCAGTACTGGGCCAAGCAGTTGGCCTATGTCCTGTGCAGGGAGCGCGGCAGCGGCGGGTGCGTGAAGCCCTGACCAGTGCGGCACCTCGGCTTTTTGGTCAATCGGCTTCTGCCCGGGCCTGCTCCCCTCGGCCGGGGCAAGCACGCTCAAATGGGGACGAAACAATTTTTTGGTGACATGCTCCCCGAAGATTGCCACCCGCTAAATCTCCTTTGCCCCCTTTTTTTGCGATGCTGCCGATCCGGAAGCTCCTGAGCCGCATCCGCTGGGACCGGGAATTCGGCCAGGGAGAATTCGAAATCGGCTATGAGGACCGGGTGGCCGGGGAGATCGTCAGGGTGCCGTTCCGGGAGCTGGTGCTCGATCTGGGCGTGCGGGAGAGCTTCGGGGTGCTCGATCAGGAGGGGGTGTTCCGGCGCATCCCCTTCCACCGAGTGCGGGAGGTCTACCGCAACGGGAAATGCATCTGGAAGCGGCCCGCCCGATAACGTCCAGGCGTTGCGTTGCAGATTCGCGACTCGCTTACTCGTTACCGTTTCCGATTCAGCCGTAGTGTTGGTGCCGGCGGTTGAACAAAATGGCATAGCTGGAGAGGGCCTTCCGCATCCCGACGCATCGTGGCACTGGCACAGGACAAAATCCGATGTTCTCTCGCCAGTATTGTTGTCTCCATGCGAAATTTGACCGCAGTTCCCCTCACTCAAGAATAACCAACAGATTCATCAAAGCTGAAACAAGCGATATGAGGACAGTCACGGCAGAAATAAGATTCCAATGCGAAACCGTTTCACCGGAGCGAATCGACCTAAGATAGGAGAATCCGCGACGGCGAGCATTAAGTATGAAATCAGCAGGTTGGTTGTTTGGGAACCAGGGGGGAAACGCAGGCGTGGTAAGGGAAATCGTCCAGGGAAAAAATCGAATGGGACTGATGGGAGGCTGAATGGGAAGAATGGGACGTAAATGGCTTGTTTGGGCTGCGTTGAAATAAGGGGGGGCTTTTCTAGGTCTGCCTTACGAAACCCCAGCCTCCAGCCGCTCGTCCACCTCCCGCGCCAACTTGCGCAGCTGGTCCGAGATCCGCACCTCGTAGGCCGGGGTTTCGTCGAGAGACTTGAGTGGCTGGGGCAGACTGGCCAGCTCTCGCTCGAACCGCTCCCGGATGACGGTGAGCGGGTCGGGCGGGTGGAGGCGCCGTCCTTCCCGCATCACCGGCCGGATGAGCGGCCGGCCATCCCGGAGGTCGTCCTCGACGGTCAGCACATCATACTCGGCGATCCCTCTCTCATCCTCGTAGCGGTACACCTGCTTGCGGCCGGGCCAGGTGGCCTTGCCCTCGGAGAGCTTGCGCCGGGCCAGGTCGGCGTACTCCTCCAGCTTGTAGGCGCAGTCCAAGTACGGGGCATCCGATGAGGTGTCCATGCGGGTGCCCACCCCGAAGCCGTCGATGGGGACCCCGCCGTCGGCGAAGGCCTTGAGCCTGTGTTCGTCCAGGCTGCCGCTCGAAAAGATCTTCACCCCGGCAAGCCCGCCCCGGTCGAGAATCGCCCGCACCGCCCGGGCGTGGGCGGCCAGGTCGCCGCTGTCGAGCCGCACCCCCTGGATCTCGATCCCTTTTTCCCTCAGGCGAGGGGCCAGGGCCACCGCCTTGGCCGCGGCCCGCTCGGTATCGTAAGTGTCGATGAGCAGGACGGTGCCCCCGGGCAGCGACTCGGCGAAATGGGCGAAGGCGGTTTCCTCCTCTTCGTGGGCTTCCACGAAGGAGTGGGCCATGGTGCCGGAAAGGGGAATGCCGAACAGCTTGCCGGCGAGCACCGTGGAGGTGGCGTCGAACCCGCCCAGGTAGCTCGCCCGGGCGGCAAGCAGCCCGGCCTCGGCCCCGTGCGCCCGCCGCATCCCGAAATCGACCAGGAGCCGGTCCGGGGCGGCCAGCCGCATGCGCGCCGCCTTGGAGGCGATCACCGTCTGGAAATGGAGCAGGTTGATGAGCCGGCTTTCCACCAGCTGGGCCTGGGGCATGGGGGCGGTCACCCGCAGGATCGGCTCGTCGGGGAAGAAGAGCGTGCCCTCGGCCATGGCGTGCACGTCGCCGGTGAAGCGGAGGTCGGCCAGCCGGTCGATGAAGTCCTTCCGGAACTGCGGCAGGCCGGCCAGCCATTCCAGCTCGTCCGGGGTGAAGCGCAGGTTCTCCAGAAACTCCATGGCCTGCTCCAGGCCCGCCGCCACGTAGAAGTTGCGCTTTGTGCGCTTGCGGATGAAGAGCTCGAAGACCGCCGTCTCCTCCATTCCGTGCTCGAAATAGCCCTGGAGCATGGTGAGCTGGTAGAGGTCGGTCAAAAGCACGGAGCTGTTCTCGTTCCGGATCATGTTTCTCCTCCCGGCCGGCAGACCGTGCCGTCGGGAGACCGCTTGCCGCCGGGGAGCCGGCAGGCCCGGCACGCCGAGTCGATCTTGCAGATGCCGTTGCGCATGTCCTTTATCTCGTGGCTCTCCTCGATCTGCAGGGTGGCGTGCTCGATCCCGAACCGGTCCCGCAGGCCGGTGATGATCTCCCGCAGGAGCTGCTTCTGGCCGGTGAAGCCGTCGGATACCACCACGTGGGCGGAGAGGGACTCCTCCCGGCTGGTGATGGACCAGAGGTGCAGGTCGTAAAGGCAGCAGACCCCCTCATGGCCGAGGATCTCCTGCTCCACCTCCTGATAGTCGAGGTGGGGGGGCACGCCCAGGAGCAGGATGTGGACGGCGTCGCGCACCAGCCCCCAGGAGCTCCACAGGATGAGCAGGCAGATCCCCAGGCTCACCGCCGGGTCGAGCCAGGTCCAGCCGGTGGCGAGGATGATGAGGCCGGCGGCGAGCGCCCCCGCCGAGCCGAGGGAATCGGCGGCCACATGCAGGAAGGCGCCGCGGATGTTGAGGCTTTCGTCCTTGTGGGCATGGAGGAGGGCGATGGAGATCAAATTCACGATCAACCCGATGGCGGCGACCGCCACCATGCCCTTGGCCGCGACGGCCGGCGGGGCGGCGAGCCGCTGCCCGGCCTCGCGGATGATCACCCCGACGATGGCCCACAAGGTCAGGCCGTTGACCAGGGCGGCCAGGATCTCGAAGCGGCGCAGGCCGAAGGTGTGGGTGAAGGAAGGCGGCCGCTCCGCCAGACGGAGGGCGATGAAGCTGAAGGCGAGGGCCCCGGCGTCGGTGAGCATGTGGCCGGCGTCCGAAAGAAGGGCGAGCGAGTTGGTGAGCCACCCCCCCGCCGCCTCCACCACCATGAAGCCGAGGGTGAGGGCGAAGGAGACCGCCAGCTGGCGCCCCCCGTGGGCGTGTCCGTGCGCATGATCGTGGTCGTGGGCCATTCTTCTTTCCCCTTTGGTTCCTGATATCCCCATGATAACACCGCAGAAGGAGAATGAAGAATGCAGAATGAAGAGTGAAGAATGGAAGGGGGGCAGGGGGCGGTGACCGGCTGGGGACGTGCTGTCCTCCTGGGGCGTGGCTATGGCTCCTGGTCGTCCACCTGCACGTATTTGTCGCCGCTCACGATGCTCAGCAGATCGCCGGTCCCCTCCTCGATGTCGTCCAGGACCACCAGGTAGATGTGGATGATCAGGTAGGCCACGAAAAGCCAGGTCATGCTGTGATGGACCAGGCGGACCGGCTGGGCGCCGAACGTGGAGATCATCCAGCCGAAGGCCGCGTGCCAGGGGCCGGCCCGGTACGGCAGGGAATAGAGGGCGAACCCGGTCGCGGCCTGGATGAAGATCATGACCCCCAGGCAGAGGTAAATCAACCCCGCGAGCGGATTCAGGCCGATGTAATAAGGCCGCTTCTTCCGCAGGAAGAGGTAGTAGAGGACCATCTCCTTCAGCCCGTGCCGGCGCCTCCGGCTGGCCGGCGCCCATGACCGCCAGTGCTCGAACTCGTTGCCGATGAAGAACCAGTAGCCCCGCACCAGGAAGCCGAAGAAGAAGAAAAAGGCGGCAATGGAATGGGTGAACCGGACCCAGCCCATCAGGTAGGTCTGGTGCACGGCGGCGGCGCTGACGAACGGGTAGCCGATGTACAGGCCGGTGGGCACCAGAACGAAGAGGGCGGCCGCATGGACCCAGTGGAAAATCCGGACCGGGCCTTGCCAGACTTTCACCCGTTTCAGCATCTCCAGTCCTCCCTGGCCGGGATTACACGTAAGCGGTCACAGGGCGGCGCATCTGCTTTGTCAGCGGCCTGTCCGCGTACTTGGTGTATGGCGAACAGGCCGCTTTCGCGCATCTGCACCACCCTGCAACCGCTTTACAACGCGGGTGCATACGCGATCCATCGTACTTACCCCTGTGATCGGCTACGATTACACGACCCTCACCGCATGCCGCCACCGGCCCCGGAGGTCGAGCAGGTGAACGGCGCAGGCCATGCAGGGGTCGAAGGAATGGATGGTCCGCAGGATTTCGAGGGGTCGTTCGGGATCCGCCACCGGCGTGCCGACGAGGGCGGCCTCGTAGGGTCCCCTCTGGCCCGCGGCATCCCGGGGGCCGCCGTTCCAGGTGGAGGGCACCACCGCCTGGTAATTGAGGATCTTGCGGTCCTTGATCCGGATCCAGTGCCCCAGGGCGCCGCGGGGCGCCTCCAGGGTCCCGTGGCCGCTCGCCTCCTTGGGCCAGGAGGCCGGGTCCCAGTATTCGTTGTTGTGGATCCGCAGGTCGCCGTGGCCGATGCTCGTGGAGAGCCGGTCGAGCAGGTCCTCCATTTTCCCGGCCAGCAGCACGGTTTCCAGGCAGCGGGCGGCGTGGCGGCCCAGGGTCGAGAAGAGGGCCGTGGTGTCGAGCTTCAGATCCTGCAGGACCTGGCCGGTCAAGGCCCGGACCTTTTGGTGCCCCGCGGCGTAGGCGACGAGCATCCGGGCCAGCGGCCCCACTTCCATGGGACGCTCCTCGTAGCGCGGCGCCTTTATCCAGGAATACTTGCCGTCGGTCTTCAGGAAGTCGTAGGGCGGCTCCGGCCCGGTGTAATGGGGGTCGGTGATGCCGTCGATCGGCTGCCGGCCGTGGCCCTCGTCGGGGTACCGGTACCAGGAGTGGGTCACGTATTCGGTGATCTTCCCGGGATCGACGGGCTGGAGCTTGTCCAATTGCCGCTGGAAGATGACGCCCCCCGGCAGGAAGAAGGAAGGCGCCTCCTCGGCGTACCTGCCGGTGACCGTTTCCGGGTAATCGCCATAGGCCAGATAGTTGCCCACCCCGGCCCCGTATCCCGTCCATTCGGGGTAGAAGGAGGCGATGGCCTTGAGGTCCGGAAGATAGAGCTGGTTGACGAGCTCGGCCGCCTCCCGGAAGAGCTCGCGCATCTTGGCCAGATCATGGTCGTTGAGGGCGGCCTGGCTGCTCAAGTCCACCGGGCGGGCCACGCCGCCCACCAGGTAGGTCTGCGGATGGGGGTTCTTGGCGCCCAGGATGGCGTGCACCTGGATGAACCGCCGCTGCCAGTCGAGCGCTTCCAGGTAATGGGCCACGGCGATCAGGTTCACTTCCGGCGGCAGCCGGTAGGCGGGATGGCCCCAGTAGCCGTTGGTCAGGATGCTCAACTGGCCGCTGTCGGCCAGGGCCTTGAGCTTCTGCTGGACCCCCCGGAAGTAGGTGGCGCTCGATTGTGGCCATTCGGAAATGGACTGGGCGGTGGCGGCGGTCTTGGCCGGGTCGGCCTGCAGGGCATTCACGGCATCCACCCAGTCCAAGGCGCTCAGGTGGTAGAAATGGATGACGTGGTCCTGGATCGTCTGGGCGCCCAGGATAAGCTGCCGGATCAGCTGGGCGTTGGGCGGGACCGCGATGCCCAGGGCATTTTCCACCGCCCGCACCGACGCCCCGGCGTGGACCATGGTGCAGACCCCGCAGATGCGCTGGGTGAACAGCCAGGCATCCCGGGGGTCCCGGCCCTTGAGGATGATCTCGATTCCCCGGAACATGGTGCTGCTGCTCCAGGCATCGGCGACCCGGCCGCCATCCACCTGCGCCTCGATGCGCAGGTGCCCCTCGATGCGGGTGATCGGATCAACGACGATTTTGGCCATGTCCTATTTCTCCCTCGTCTCGCCCTGCTGCTTCTTCCGTTCGTCCCGGGACCGGAGCTTGCCGCGGATGGAGCTGCCCACCGCATGCCCGGCCACCCCTGCCGCGCTGGCCACCGCCATCCACTTGGCGATGGAGTTCAGATCGACCTTGGTATGGATCACGGCCGCCTCGGGCAGCCGCTCGTAAAACGGGGTCATGCGGTCCCAGAACCTGATTTCCGAGCAGCCCACGCAGCCGTGGCCGGCGCCGACCGGCCAGCTGGTGGCCAGGTTCCAGCGGATGCTGGGACAGTTGTGGAAGGTGGCGGGGCCTTTGCATCCCATCTTGTACAGGCACCAGCCCAGGCGATGGCCTTCGTCGCCCCAAGCCTCGACATAGCGCCCGGCGTCGAAGTGGGCGCGGCGCTCGCAGTAGTCGTGAATCCGGCCGCCGTAGGCGAACAGGGGGCGGTTGAGGTTGTCCATTTTGGGGAGGTCGCGGAAGGTGATGAAGTGGGCGACGAGGGCGGCCAGGTTGGCGGGATTCGGGGGACAGCCGGCCATGTTGACGATGGAGACCCCCGAGACCACGTCCCAGACCCCGACGGCCCCGGTGGGGTTGGGGTCGGCGGCCGGGATGTTGCCGAAGCAGGCGCAGTTGCCCACGGAGACGATGGCCGCCGCCTTCGCCGCCGCTTCCTTGAGCAGATCGACCGCCGAGCGGCCGCCGATGCAGCAGGCCGCCCGGGTGCCGACGGGAATGGAGCCTTCCACCATGAGCAGGTAGCCGCCTTCCCGGATGGTCTGCTGCTTGGCCTCCTCGGCCTGCTTCCCGGCCGCGGCCATGATGGTCTCGTGGTAATTGAGGGAGACGTCGGAAAGGACGATCTGGGCGATGGTGGGGGATGGGCTGCGCAGCAGCGATTCGGTGCACCCCGCGCAGTCCTGAAACTCGAGGTAGACGACCGGGGGCTTGGGCTTTCGCCACAGGCTCGCGGCGATCTGGGCCGCGGCGTTGCCGGGCAGGGCCAGCAGGGTGGTGAGCGCGGAGCAGAACTTGAGGAAATCCCGGCGGGTGAGTCCGTGGTGCGCCAGGGCGGCCTGAAGGGAGCTGGTGTCGGTCATCGGCCGGTCACTCCTTTTGTAGTGACAAGTGAGGAGTGACAGGTGACAAGCTCAAGTGGTCCTCTTCTCCTCCCCCGTCATTACTTGTTACCTGTCACAAGGCCAAGCCTTTGCGCCTGGTGGCTCTAAATGTATGATAGGCGCCTTTCCCTGCAGAATGCAACGAATTGTGATGATCTCGCAAAAACTCCCGAGCCCCGGCGGGCGGGAACGAGGAAACAACAACTTACCTATTACGTAGCAAGGACCTTCGGTGGAGCGCCTTTTGCGAGTCCGACAATTGATAAGTAAAGGGTGACAGGTGGTCTCCGCCTCGTCCACTTGTCACTATCAATTGTCACCTGTCACTTCCGCTTCAGTCTTCAGCCTTACCCGCTTTCCCACTTCCCGCTTCGCCTGCGACCTATTATACTAGTCCGCCAATCTCCGGAATCTCAGCGAAATCATCGCAGGAGAAGATATGCGTCCCCTCCAGCTCTGCCGGGCGGCCCTGGTCCTCGTCGTCGTGCCGCCCCTTACCCTCCTGATCAGCATCGCCGCCCTGGTCCACCTAATGGTTTTCCGGGGGTCCTCGACCACGGTCCAGGCGCTCCCACGGGCCTGGGCGAAAATCATCCTCGGGATCGCCGGGGTGACGGTACGGGTGGAGGGCGCGGAGAAGCTCAACCCCCGCGGCACCTACATTTTCGCCGCCAACCACCAGAGCCAGCTCGACATCCTGGCGCTCCAGGGGTGGCTGGGGTTCGACTTCCGCTGGCTCGCCAAGAAGGAGCTCTTCCAGGTGCCGGTCTGGGGCGCCGCCATGCGCCGGTCGGGCTCCATCCCGGTGAACCGGGGACAGGGGCGGGCGGCCCTCAGGAGCCTGGACGAGGCGGCCCAGCGGATCGCCGATGGCACCTCGGTGGCCATCTTCCCCGAGGGGACCCGCACCCCGGACGGGCGGCTCCAGCCCTTCAAGGGAGGCGCCATGGTCCTCGCCATCAAGTCGGGGGTGCCGGTGGTGCCGGTGGGAATCGCCGGCACCTTCCAGGTGCTGCCCAAGGGCAGCCTGCTCGTTCGGCGGACGGGGGAGGCGATCATCCGGCTGGGCGAGCCCATCCAGACCGCGGGTTTCTCGGTCAAGCAGAAGCAGGAGCTGGCGGAGCGGCTGCAGGGGGAGGTGGCACGGCTTCTTTGATGGCATCGCAAAAAGTCCGATCTACGGCGTTGCGGCGGGTCGCGAAATGCTCGA
>JAJYKH010000063.1 GCA_021788685.1 Deltaproteobacteria bacterium
TCTGGACCAGCTCGCCGATGTAATGGATGTTGGCGTTCCGGAGACAGTTGGCGGACCGGACGGAAAGCTCAAGATCCTCCACGCTGCGATAGAGATTGTCATTAATGGGGGCTTCCGCAAGCTCGTCGTGCTCTTCCGATTCGGGCCTGACCTGCTCCTCGTCGAAGTTGATGAAGACGGACATCTGCTCCTTCAGGATCTTGGCCGCATAGGCAAGCGCATTTTCGGGCCGCACGCTGCCGTCGGTGAAGATCTCCAGGGTCAGCTTGTCATAGTCGGTTTGCTGACCGACGCGGGTTTGGCTCGTGACCACCTTCACCCGCTTGATCGGGGTGAAGATGGAATCGATCGGGATGACGCCGATGCTCTGCTCCTCGCCCTTGTTCCACTCCGCAGGCGCGTAACCCTTGCCCCACTTGACCTCGAGCTCGGCCACGAAATGGCCGTCTCCGGTGATGGTGCAGATGTGCTTCTCGGGATTCATGATTTCAACGGACCCGTCGGTGACGATGTCGCCAGCGGTGACCGGACCCACCGTCTTCTTGTCGATCCGCACCCGCCGTGGCTCGGCCGAGTTGAGCTTCAGCCGAACCTCCTTGAGGTTGAGGATGATCTCGGTGACGTCCTCCAGAATACCGGGCAAGGTCGAGAATTCGTGAAGGGCACCGTCGATCTTGACCGAGGTAATCGCTGCTCCCTGAATGGCGCTCAGGAGAATCCGCCGCAGGGAGTTGCCGAAGGTGGTCGCAAACCCACGCTCGAGCGGCTGGCAGACGAATTTGCCGTAGCTCGCGGTATGGGTCTCGCGATCGACTTCCAGCCGCTGCGGGGCAATCAGCTCGGTCCAGTTCCGATAAAAGGGCGCTGATTCGAGAGTCGATTCTTGCTTGTTGTCGGTCATCGGCTTTTACTTGGAGTAGAGTTCGACGATCAGATTTTCCTGGATCGGCATGGTGAGCTCCTCGCGAACGGGCAAGGCCTTCACCGTTCCCTTGTAGTTGGCGGCATCCAGCTCCAACCAGCTGGGCACCCCGCGCCGGGCGACCGCCTCCAGGCTGTCGTTGATCGTCTCCGCCCCCCGGCTCTTCTCTCGGATAGTGATCTGATCACCGACAGAAGTCAGAAAGGAAGGAATGTTGACCTTGCGGTCGTTCACCAGCACGTGGTTGTGCCGCACCAGCTGCCTAGCCTGGCTGCGCGAGCTGGCAAAGCCGAGGCGGAAGATGGTATTGTCCAGACGCCGTTCCAATTGGGACAACAGGTTTTCGCCGGTAATCCCTCTGGCCTGCTCGGCCTTTTCGAAATAACGCTCGAACTGGCCTTCCAGCATGCCGTAAATCCGGCGCACCTTCTGCTTTTCGCGGAGTTGGATCGCATAGTCGGAGATCTTGCGCACCCGAGCTTGGCCATGCTGGCCGGGTGGATAGGAGCGCCGCTCGATCGAGCATTTATCGGAATAACAGCGATCCCCTTTCAGAAACAACTTCAGGCCTTCGCGCCGGCATTGCCGGCAGACCGCCCCTGTATACCTGGACAAATCACGACCTCCGTAACAGTCTGTTGATGTGCTTGCGCCTGCCGCAGACGGTATCAGACCCTTCTTTTCTTGGGGGGCCGGCATCCGTTGTGCGGGATGGGGGTAACATCCGTGATCCGGGTCACATCCAGACCGGCCACTTGCAGCGAGCGCAGGGCCGATTCACGGCCGGGACCAGGCCCCTTCACCCTGACCTCCACCTTGCGCATGCCTTGCTCGATTGCTTTTTTGGCAGCAGCATCGACGGCATTCTGGGCGGCAAAAGGCGTGCTCTTGCGGGAGCCTTTGAATCCTAAACTGCCGCCGCTCGACCAGGAAACAGTATTGCCTTGCTTGTCGGCAATGGTGATCAAGGTATTGTTGAACGTGGATTGAATGGTCACAATACCTTCCGGAATGTTTTTCTTTTCGCGTTTTTTGACGCGAGTCGCTTTCGGATTGGCCATCCGTGCTCCTCCGTGGAGTCTGCGTCTATCGGATGCCGCTGCGCGGATAACCGGCAGCAGCCGGAATCACTCTTACTTCTTCTTGGCCACCCCCCGACGCGGTCCCTTGCGGGTGCGCGCGTTGGTGTGCGTGCGCTGACCACGGACCGGCAGCCCCTTCCGGTGGCGCAGCCCCCGGTAGCAGCCCAAGTCCATCAGCCTCTTGATGTCCATGCCCACTTCCCGGCGGCGATCGCCTTCCACCGTGTAGTTCTCGTCGAGGACCTTCCTGATCGCGGTGACCTCGTTTTCCGTGAGATCGTCGCTATTGGCATCATAAGCGATCTTGGCCTCTTCCAGGATATGACGCGCCGAAGAGCGGCCGATCCCGAAGATGTAGGTCAGAGCGATTTCCATATGTTTGTTTTTCGGCAGATCGACGCCAGCTATACGTGCCAAGGTTCCAACCTCCAGACATGCATGAATGCGCGGGAATTAACCCTGCCGCTGCTTGTGTTTTTTGATCTTGCAAGAGACCCGCACAACCCCCTTGCGCCTGTACACCTTGCACTCGCTACACATCTTTTTGACGGATGCTCTTACTTTCATGGTCGTTCTCGCTCAAAGAAAATTATTTGCCCTTGCTTTTGCTCCGGAAGGTCACCCGCCCCCTGGTGAGATCGTAGGGCGAAAGTTCGACGGTCACCCGGTCGCCCGGAAGAATCTTGATGAAATGCATCCGCATCTTGCCGGAAATATGGGCCAACACCCGGTGGCCGTTGTCGAGCTCCACCCGGAACATGGCATTCGGCAGGGGCTCGATGATGGTTCCTTCTACCTGAATGGCCTCTTCTTTCGGCATACATCTCCCTACCAGCTTCCTCGAAAGGGGGATTTCACTGCCAATGGGCAATCGGCCTATTGTAACAGAAAAAACCCCGCCGCAGCAAAGCTCCCAATATTAATCCAAGGCGGGAGCATACTTCAATCTTTTTTTCGCCGTGCGGTCCGTCAGTGGCTGATGATCTCGCAAAAAGCCAATCACCCAAGCCGAGATGGCTAAGCACAAAAAGTTCGATATACAAGGCGCGGTGGTGTCGCGAAAGCGGAGACGTACATAAAGTACGTCGAGCCCTTCGCGCCCCGCCGCAACGCCGTAGATCGGACTTTTTGCGACGCCATCAGTGGCTGAGCTCGCTCAGAATCAAAGGGCCGTCATCGGTTACCGCGACCGAATGCTCGAAATGTGCCGAAGGCGACCGGTCACGGGTCACCACCGTCCAGCGGTCTTCCAGCACCTTCACGGCGTTGCCCCCCAGGTTGACCATCGGCTCGATTGCGAAAACCATTCCCGCCTGAATGCGGGGTGTCGACTCCCTGCGGCTGTAATTGGGGATTTCCGGCGCCTCGTGCAACTGCCTGCCGATACCATGCCCCACGTATTCGCGGACCACCGAAAAGCCGTGCCGTTCCACATGTTCCTGGACCGCGGCCGAGATATCGTTGATGCGCTTGCCGGGCACCGCCTGCTCGATCCCCTTGTACAAGGATTCCCGCGTGACATCGAGCAACCGCTCCTTTTCGGAGGTGATTTTCCCGACGGGCAGGGTGACCGCGGCATCACCATAAAAGCTGTTGTATTTGACGCCGAAGTCGAGGCTGATGATGTCACCGTCCCGAAGAATGATCTTCTTGGACGGAATCCCGTGCACCACCTGCTCGTTCAACGACACACAGAGACTTCCGGGGAACCCGCGATATCCCTTGAAAGCGGGGGCCGCTCCTCTTTCGACGGCAAAGGCCTCGGCCCACTGGTCGAGCTCCCAGGTGGATACTCCGGGCGCGATCTTGTCCCGAAGCATGGACAGAGTTTCGGCAACGATCCGATTGGCCTCCCGGAGGATGCGAATCTCCGCCGCGGATTTCAGATAAATCGATCGTCCCATGGGCCTCGGCAGCCGATCTACCGCCGCCCCTTGATCTTGCCCGTCTTCAGGAACCCTTCATAATTGCGCATCACCAGATGGGATTCCATCTGGGCAATGGTATCGAGGGCCACGCCCACCACGATCAGCAGGGCCGTGCCGCCGAAATAGAACGGGACGTTGTAGCGGCTGATGAGGATTTGGGGCAGCACACAGACCACGCTGATGTAAATGGCGCCGATCACAGTCAGCCGGACCATGATCCGGTCGATGAACTCGGCCGTCTTTTTGCCAGGTCGGATTCCCGGCACGAAGCCGCCGTGCTTCTTCAGATTTTCCGCGACATCCGTTGGGTTGAAGGTCACCGCCGTATAGAAGAAGCAGAAGAAGACGATCAGGACCACGTAGAGAAAAGTGTGAAGCGGCGTTCCCCACTGAAGGTAGGATGCCGCCCGCTGCACCCAGTCGACCCGGATGAACGTGCCGATGGTCGCGGGAAACATCATGATCGAAGAAGCGAAAATCGGGGGAATGACCCCCGACATGTTGATCTTGAGCGGCAGATGGCTGCGCTGGCCGCCGTACATGCGCCGGCCCACCACCCGTTTGGCGTACTGGATGGGGATCCGCCGCTGGGCGGTCTCGAAATAAATCACGATGCCGATCACCGCCGCCATCATCGCCACCAGGATGGGCAGGAAGATGAAGGAAATCTGGCCAGCGCTCATCATCTTGAAGGTGTTGGCGATGGCCGACGGCATCCTGGCCACGATCCCGGCAAAGATGATGAGCGAGATACCGTTCCCGATCCCCCGCTCGGTCATCTGCTCGCCGAGCCACATGATGAAGGCGGTGCCGGAGGTCAGGGTGAAAACGGTCATCAGCCGGAAGCCCCAGCCCGGATCGATGACGATCATCTGGCCGCCGGGCGCGGTCATCTTCTCAAGGCCGATGCTGATGAAGAGGGCCTGGATGACACTCAGACCAACAGTGGCATACCGGGTGTACTGGGTAATCTTGTGGCGCCCCGCCTCCCCTTCCTTGGACAAGGTTTCGAGCTGCGGGATGACCACCGTCAGCAGCTGGAAAATAATCGAGGCGCTGATGTAGGGCATGATGCCCAGGGAAAAGATCGAAAACTTCTGGAGCGCCCCTCCCGAAAACATGTTGAACATGCCGAAGAGGGTGCCGCCTTGTTTGGCGAAGAACTCGGCCAGTGCTTGGCCGTTGATCCCTGGGGTGGGAATTTGCACACCCACCCGGTAAACCGCCAGCATGAGCAGGGTGAAAACGGTCCGGCGCCGCAGCTCCGGAATGTTGGCAGCGTTCTGCAGCCCGCCACTCATTCAGCAGCCTCTATGGTCCCTTTGGCGTCCTCGATTTTCTGCCGGGCGGCGGCGCTCACCTTTTCCACGGCAATGGTAAGCGGTTTGCCAAGGTCGCCGTCCCCAAGAATCTTAATATGCAGGTCTTTGGCGGCGATCAGCCCCGCCTCCAGTAGGGCCTGCCGGTCAACACGGCTGCCCGCCTCGAAACGGTCGAGGTCCCTGACGTTCACCACCACATACTGCACCTTGAAGGGGTTGGAGAACCCCCGTTTGGGCAGGCGGCGCTGCAATGGCATCTGACCGCCCTCGAACCCGGGCTTGATGCCGGATCCGGAACGGGCCTTGAAGCCTTTATGGCCGCGGCCGGCGGTCTTGCCCTGACCGGTGCCGGGCCCGCGGCCAATCCTCTTCCTCTGCTTGCGCGAGCCCGGGTTGGGCGAAAGATTGCTCAGCGTCAACATGGCAGCTTACTCCTTCACTTCGACCAGGTGCTGCACCTTGCGCAGCATACCCCGGACCTCGGGGGTGTCCTGGCGGACGACGGTCTTGTTCGTTCTGGTCAGTCCCAGGCCGGTCAAGGTGGCCTTGATCTTCTCCGGGCTGCCGATCATGCTCTTCTTCAGGGTGATTTCCAGCTGCTTCGCCATTTTTGTCCCTGCCCCTTATTCTTAAATTCCAGCGCCCTGCGCAGGCTCAGGCGATGATCTCGGCCACCGGCTTATTGCGCATGGCCGCGACCTGCTCGATGGTGCGCAGGGTCCGCAACCCGTCCAAGGTCGCCTTGACCAGGTTGTGGGGGTTATGGGATCCCAGGCATTTGGTGAGCACGTTCTGAATGCCCGCAGCCTCGAGCACGGCCCGCACCGCGCCGCCGGCGATCACGCCCGTACCGGCGGCTGCCGGTTTGAGCAGAACGCGGCCGGCGCCGAACTTGCCGATCACCTCGTGGGGAATGCTGATCTCGGTGACCGAGATCGCACGCATGTCCTTGCGGGCCTTCTCGATGCCTTTGCGGATCGCCTCCGGCACCTGGTTCGCCTTGCCGAGACCGTACCCGACCCGGCCCTTGCCATCGCCCACCACGACGATGGCGCTGAAGCTGAAGCGTCGACCGCCCTTCACCACTTTGGCGACGCGGTTGATGTAAACAATTTTTTCGATGAACTGGTCATCGACGTTGCTGCTTCTGAAATCAGCCAAGGTACACCCCCAAACGCTCTCTTACCGATCGATTCCTCTAACCGGCCGCTGGGCCGGCGCTGTCAGTGCCACTCAAAAAGATCAGAAGATCAGACCGCCTTCGCGGGCCCCATCCGATACGGCTTTGATCCGGCCATGGTACAGGAAGCCGCCCCGGTCGAACACCACCGACTCGATGCCCTTTTCCTTCGCTTTGCGGGCGATGGCCATTCCGACCTGGTGGGCTTGGCCGACCTTGCCGGCGGTCCCGGAGAGGTCGAGGCTTTTTTCCAGAGTCGAGGTGGCGACCAGGGTCTTCCCGGCCACATCGTCAATGATCTGGACGTAAATGTGGCTGCTGCTTTTGAAAACGCGCAGGCGCGGCCTTTCGGGCGTCCCCGAAATCTTTTTCCTCACCCGCTTCAACCGCTTCTCGCGAGCGACGATTTTGGGATTTGTTTTTGCCATCTCTTTGCCTTTATGCGGATGTTCCTGAAAGAATGTTATTTCTTGCCGGCCGACTTGCCCACCTTGCGGACGATGTGCTCGTCCTGATAGCGAATTCCCTTGCCCTTGTAAGGCTCCGGCGGCCTGATCGCCCGGATTTTCGCGGCGGTATGGCCGAGAAGCTCCTTGTCGATGGACTCGACGATGATCATGTTCTTGTCAATCGAAGCCTTAACACTCGGGGGAAGGGCGAATTTCACCGGGCTCGAATAGCCGACGTTCAGGGTCAGAATGCTGCCGGCGACCTCAGCCCGGTAGCCGACCCCTTCGATCACCAGTTTCTTCTGGAACCCCTGGGCGACCCCGACGACCATGTTGTTGACCAGGCTCCTGAACAGGCCGCTGAACGCCCAATTCTGCTTGCTCTCATTCTTGGGCACAACCTTCAGGATCCCTCCCTGCTCGACCAAGTCGATCTCAGGCCGCACCTCTTTTTCGAGGCTGCCTTTCGGCCCTGTCACCTTGACGCGGGAGCCGTCGATCTCCAGCTTGACCCCCTTGGGGATCGCTATTGGTTTCTTGCCTATTCTGGACATGGTTATACTCCACGAAAACGCTGAGTTCCTACCAGACCTCGCACAGCAGCTCGCCGCCCAGGCCTTGGCGCCGCGCTTGCAGGTCGGCCATGATGCCCTTGGAGGTGGAGAGCACGGAGATACCCATTCCGCTCATCACCCGGGGGATTTCACCGGCCTTCACGTAGATGCGGCGGCCCGGCTTGCTGATCTTGCGGATGCCGGAGATCACCTGCCGGCGGCCGTCGTACTTGAGATCGATCCGCAGAACGCCCTGCTTGCTGTTCTCGATCACGTGGTAATCGTTAATGTACCCTTCTTCCTTGAGAATTTTCGCCACTCCGGCCTTGAGCTTCGAGCTGGGCATCTCGATGCTCTCGAATTCGACCATTCCGGCATTCCTGATTCTCGTCAGCATGTCCGCCAAGGGATCGCTCATGGACATGGAAATCGCTCCTTATCTTTCGAAAAAGTATGCCCCCGCCGTTTGCAGGCGGGCAGCGGAATTACCAGCTCGATTTGGTGACACCGGTGATCTCCCCCTTGGAGGCGAGGGACCGGAAGCAGATCCGGCAGACCCCGAATTTCCGCAGGAAGGCGTGCGGCCGCCCGCAGATGTTGCAGCGGTTGTACATCCGAACTTCGAACTTGGGTTTCCGCTTGCTCTTGGCGATCAGAGATTTCTTAGCCACTGTTCTTCCTCTTATTTCCTGAAGGGCATGCCCAGGAGCCGCAGAAGAGAACGCCCTTCCTCGTCGGTCTTGGCACTCGTGGAGATGGAAATGTTGAGACCCTTGATCTTGTCGATTTTGTCGTAGTCGATTTCGGGGAAAATGATGTGCTCCTTGATGCCCATGCTGAAGTTGCCCCGGCCGTCGAACCCCTTGGCGGAGACGCCGCGGAAGTCACGGACCCGGGGAAGGGCGATGTGCAGGAGCTTGCCCAGGAAATCGTACATGCGATCGCCCCGCAGGGTCACCATGCAGCCGATGGGCATCCCCTGCCGAAGCTTGAAGGTGGCGATCGACTTTTTTGCCTTGGTAACGGCGGCCCGCTGCCCGGCGATCAAGGTCAGCTCGTTGGCGGCGGTCTCGATGATCTTGCTGTTCTGCACCGCTTCGCCGAGGCCCATGTTCAGAGTCAGCTTCTTGAGCTTGGGCACCTCCATGAGGTTTTTGTACCCGAACTCCTTGATGAGCTGCGGCACGCACTCGTTCCGATAGTATTCTCTTAACCCAGCCATTCCTCTCTCCAAGTCCCAGTGGCTCGATTCAGGCCTTGGGCTCGATGGTTTCGCCGCACTTCCGGCACACCCGCACCTTGGCACCGTCTTCCAGGATCTTGTTGCCGACGCGGGAGGCCTTGGCACATTTCGGGCAGATCAGCATCACGTTGGAGGCGTGGATGGGGGCTTCCTTATCGATGATGCCGCCCTGCTGATTCGCCATGTTCGGTTTGGTGTGCCGCTTGACGACATTGATTTTCTCGACCACGACCCGGTGCTGGTCGGGGAGGACGCGCAGGACCTTGCCCACCCGGCCTTTGTCCCGCCCGGCGATGACTTCGACCCGGTCGTCACGTTTTAGGTAATTTTCGCCTCGCATTGCAGTTCGCCTCTTCTCTGTTGATGTGGCTGGGATCGGACCCCCGCCTTACAGGACCTCGGGCGCCAGGGAGATGATTTTCATGAAGCCCTTGGCGCGCAGCTCGCGGGCAACCGGCCCGAAAATGCGGGTCCCCACCGGCTCGCCGCTGTTGCTCAGCAGGACAGCGGCGTTCTCGTCGAAACGGACCGCGGTGTCGTCCATGCGGCGGATCTGCTTGACGGTCCGGACGATGACCGCCCGCATGACATCCCCCTTCTTCACCTTGGCATTGGGGATGGCCTCCTTGACGGAAACCACGATGACATCGCCCACGTTGGCATACCGGCGGCGGGTTCCGCCCAGCACCCGGATGCAGAGCACTTTCTTGCCCCCCGAGTTGTCAGCCACATTCAACACTGTCTCTGTCTGGATCATGATCTCACCAAACGCTCAAAACCGGAGAATCTCCGGCCTTGCATCCTGAAAATTTTGTCTGTCGGTCATCCGCGCCCCTGCGGGGCGCCGGCAGCTGTCACACCGCCTTTTCGAGGATTTCCCGCACCCGCCACCGCTTGTTCTTGCTGAGGGGCCGGCATTCCTCGATCAGCACCCGGTCGCCGACATTGCAGCTGTTGTCCGGGTCATGCGCCATATACTTGAGGTGACGGCGGATGAACTTGCCATAAAGCTTGTGCCGGAGAATGCGCTCGGTGCGCACCACCACGCTCTTGTCCATGGCGTTGCTGACCACCACCCCGGTTCGATATTTGGTCGTTTTCTTGGTGTCTTCCATATTTCCCACCTGAGGGTCTGGCGTAGCTGCAGGCGCTTACCGGGCTGCCCGCTTTTGATTCGCAACGGTCTTCACCCGGGCGATATCCTTTCGCAGCTGTCCGAGCCGCGCGGTGTTTTCCAGGGGACGAATGGCGTGCTGGAACGAGAGCCTGGCCAGTTCTTCGGACAGCTCACTGCCTTTGCTGACCAGCTCGTCGATCGTCAGATCACGGAACGCTGCGGCTTTCATAGCGTGTTTCCTCTCGTGATGATCTTGGTGGCAAGCGGAAGCTTGTTGGCGGCCAGCCGCAAAGCCTCGAGGGCCAGCTCTTCCTCGACTCCGGAGAGCTCGTAGAGGATCCGGCCGGGCCTGATGGGGGCCATCCAGCCTTCGTGAGCGCCCTTGCCCGAGCCCATCCGGGTTTCCGCCGGCTTCTTCGTAAACGGCTTGTCAGGGAAGATACGGATCCACATCTGGCCGCCGCGTTTGACCTTCCTGTTGATGGCGATACGGGCGGCCTCGATCTGCTGGGACGTCAACCGGCCACACTCGACGGCCTTCAGGGCGTATTCGCCAAAGGCCAGGGTCGAGCCGCGCAGGGCGAGACCCGTCAGCCGGCCCTTCATCTGCTTCCGGTGCTTGACTTTCTTCGGGCTGAGCATAAATGACCTCTTCCGCAAACGAACCGTTCCGCCTGGCCGGCAAAACGGCTATGGAGAATTCGCAACCTGTTTACAGCTGCTCGGATTTCGGCAGTACTTCGCCTTTGAAGATCCAGACCTTCACGCCGATGATGCCGTACGTGGTCTTGGCTTCGGCCAAGCCGTATTCGATGTCGGCCCGAAGGGTATGGAGCGGCACGCGTCCTTCCCGGTACCACTCGCGGCGGGCGATCTCGGCCCCGCCAAGGCGGCCGGAGCAGGCTATCTTAATCCCTTTTGCTCCGAACTTCAAGGACGTATTGACCGCCTTCTTCATGGCCCGGCGGAAGGCAATGCGCCGTTCGAGCTGCTGGGCCACGCTCTCCGCCACCAGCTGGGCATCGGCTTCGGGCCGCCGTACTTCCTGGATGTCCAGCACGCAGTCCTTGCCCGTCAGCTTGTCGAGCTCTGCCTTGAGAGCCTCGATCTCCGCGCCTTTCTT
>JAJYKH010000064.1 GCA_021788685.1 Deltaproteobacteria bacterium
GCGATGACAGCGATCTGCAGGACACGGGATTGCGATTTCTTCCGCAAGAATTCCAACATGAGGGTTTGTGCTCCTTGGGGGTCGGGAAAGCGGGCGCCAGGGCGCCGCAGCCAATTGAAAAGCTCAGGTTCCTATTTTGGTCGTTCCGGCTTCTTTTTTCAAGAAATTAGAATCTCGGCCGCCTGGAGGGCTGGCCGTCTGGATTGTCGGCCTTGCAATAAGCCGCACCGCCGATAGTCCGCGCTGTGTATTGTCATTTCCTCGTTCCCGCCCGCCGAAACTCGGGGGTTGTTGCGAGGCCATCGGGATTGGGAGGTCACACTTCGGCGAGATTGCGGCCCACCCCGATATTGACGACCAGGGGCACGGCGAGCGCGAAGGCCCCTTCCATGGCCTCCCGCACCAGGGCGGTGGCCGGCGCCACCTCGGCTTCCGGCACCTCCAGGATCAGCTCGTCATGGATCTGGAGCAGCAGCCGGGACCGGAGCCCCTGCCGCCGCAGCTGCTCGTCCACCCGGAGCATGGCCAGCTTGATGATGTCGGCTGCGGTCCCCTGGATTGGGGTGTTGATGGCGGTGCGCTCGGCGAGCTCCCGGCTGATGCGGTTGGGGCTGTTGATGTCTGGAAGCGGCCGCCGCCGGTGGAAGAGGGTAGTCACGAACCCGTCGGTCTGGGCCTGGCGCACGATCTCCTCCATGTAGCGCCGCACCCCGGCGAACAGCGCGAAGTAACGGTCGATGAAGGTCCTGGCCTCCTTGCGGCTGATGTTGAGCTGGGTGGCCAGGCCGAAGGCGCTCATGCCGTAGACGATGCCGAAGTTGATCGTTTTGGCCACCCGCCGCATCTCGGGGGTGATCAGCATGGGGTTCACCCGGAAGATCTCGCCTGCGGTCTGCTGGTGGACGTCCTTGCCGGCCTGGAAGGCCGCGACCAGCGCCTCGTCACGGGAATAATGGGCGAGGACCCGCAGGTCGATCTGGGAGTAGTCGGCCGCGAGAAACAGGTGCCCCGCGTCGGGGACGAACGCCTCCCGGATGCGCTGGCCCTCCCGGGTGCGGACGGGAATGTTCTGCAGGTTGGGCTCGCTGCTGCTCAGCCGCCCGGTGGCGGCCACCGTCTGGTTGAAGGAGGTGTGCACCCGCCCGCTCCGGGGGTCGATCAGGGTGGGGAGCTTGTCCACATAGGTGGATTTGAGCTTGCTCAGGTTGCGGTGGGCGATGATCACCGCCGGCAGCTCGTGGTAGAGGCAGAGCTGCTCGAGCACCTTGAAGTCGGTGGAATAGCCGGTCTTGGTCTTGCGGCCCTGGGGCAGCTTGAGCTTTTCGAAGAGGATCACCCCCAGCTGCCGGGGGGAGCTGATGTTGAACTCCTCCCCCGCCTGGCGGAAGATCTCTTCTTCGAGATTGGCGAGCTGCGCATCGAGCTCGGCGGACATCCCCCGGAGGACCTCCGGGTCCACCTTGACCCCGTCCCGTTCCATGCGGGCGAGGATCGGCAGGAGCGGCAGCTCGAGCTCGGTGAAGAGCCCCCAGAGGCCCAAGGCCTCCAGCCGGGGCCGGAACTGGCGCCAGAGGAGCAGGGTGGCGGCCACGTCCTCGCAAGCGTAGTCCCTCGCCTTGTCGATGCGCACGTAGGCAAAGGGCCCTTCCCGCTTGTCCTTGCCGGTCACCTCGGCAAAGGAGGTGAGGCGCCGCTGGAGGATCTCCTCGCAGAGATCATCAAGCCCGTGGCTGCGGCGGGAGGGATCGAGCAGGTAGGAAGCGATCATGGTGTCCCACAGCGGGCCGGCCAGGCGGACTCCCTGATTGCAGAGGACGTGGTAGTCGAACTTGAGGTTGTGGCCCACCTTCGGCAGTTGCGGGTCTTCCAGCAGGGGGCGCAGGGCGGCCAGGGCGCAGCCATTGGTGAGCTGGCCGTCGCACCGGCCGCCGTCCTCCCCTTTGTGGAGGATGGGGACATAGAACGCCTCCTGCTCGTCCACGCAGAACGCGAGGCCCACCAGGTCCGCGGCGAGGGGATTCAGCGAGTTGGTTTCGGTATCAAGCACCAGGAACGGGGCGCTGCGGAGCCGGGCGACCATGGCCGCCAGCTTTTCTTCGGTGTCCGCCAGCCGGAAGCCATCCGGGCAAAGGGGCTGGGCCGGCACTTCCGTCTTGAGAAGGCGGGAGAATTCGAGGAAGGTATAGAGCTCCCGGAGCTTCTCGGTGTCCGGGGCGGGCAGGCGGTAGCCCTCCAGGTCAGGCGGCACTTCCAGGTCCTCCCGCAGCCGGACCAGCTCGCGGGCGAGAAAGGCCTTGTCCTTGCCCGTGGCAAGATTTTCATGGAGCTTCGGCTTTTTGATCTCGCCCAGCCGGTCGTAAATTCCTTCCAGGGAGCCGAAGTCGCTCAGGAGCTTGGCCGCCGTCTTCGGCCCGATGCCCGGCACTCCGGGGATGTTGTCCGAGGTGTCGCCGATGAGGGCGAAGAAGTCAGTGAGCCGCTCCGGCCCGAGACCATACTTGGCCGCCACCCCCGCCCTGTCGAAGAGCCGGTCGTTCATAGGGTCCCAGAAAATGGTGCGGTCGTTCACGAGCTGGAGGAGGTCCTTGTCGCCGGAAACGAGGACGACCGGATGCCCGGCCTGTTTCAGCAGGGTGGCCGCCGAGGCGAGGAGGTCGTCCGCCTCGCAGCCTTCCCGCTCCAGAACCGGAATGCGGTAAGCGGCGGTGATGTGCTTGATCCAGGGAATCTGCACCGCCAAGTCGTCCTGCATCCGGGGCCGATTGGCCTTATAATCAGGGAAGAGCGCATGCCGGTGGTTGGGTCCCTTGGCGTCGAAGGCCACCGCGAGATAGCGGGGGGATTTTTCCCGGATCACCCGCAGGAGGATGTTGGTGAATCCGAGAACCGCATGGGTGGGCAGACCGCTGCTGTTCGAAAGCGGAGGAAGGGCGTGATAGGCGCGATGGATGTAGGCGCTGCCATCGAGCAGGTAGATGGGCTCCGGGGCGGGCATGGGCGGAATAGTGGCGATCTCGCAAAAAGGCATCCGGCTCCAGCGGGCGGGGATCGAATCGGGAGAAAAAAAGCAGCCCGCCGGCAGCGGCTTTCTTCGAAGAAAATAATATTACCAGCTCGGGGGGGAATGCGCAATCGTCAAGCCAGCCGGGGCTTCAGGCCGGCATGGAAGGGTAATCTTCTGATTTTTCTTATCAAATCCATTTTTTTGTTTTAAGTTCGGCGGTGGAGTGTCGATACGCTCATCAGGAACGGAAAAAAGGGGAGGGCTTGCCGGCAAGGGCAACCTTCTTTAGAATAGTGGGGTGAGGCGCCAGCGGCGCCGGGAGCAGCCATGAAAGTGACCAAGTTTTTCCCCCAGATCAAGACCGACAACAAGGTGCAAGCCAAAAAGGGCGAAAAGGCCGCCCAGTCCGTCGCCCTGCCTTCCGGCGGCAGCGACCGGGTCGATCTCTCCGCCGGGTCCAAAGACGTGCAGAAGATGCGGGAAATCCTGAGCCAGACCCCCGAGGTGCGGGCCGACAAGGTCAGCGAGCTGAAGGAGCGGATCGAACGCGGCGAGTACAATCCCGAGCCGCAGGCCGTGGCCGGGCGGATGCTCACCGACCTCCTCTCCGATCTCACCAAAGTCTGATTCGTCCTTCCTCCTCGTCCATTTCCATCCGGTCCGGGCAGCTTCAAATCCAGTCCTGTGCGCTGACGATCTCGGCGTGGGGGACGCGGGAGGAGCTGCCCGGTTCTCTCGCGGAGCACCAGCCCAAGCCTTTCGCGGATCTGGGCACGCTGCGACCGCATGCAGATCCTTGAATGATCGATCTCCGGGGGGCTGTTCCCCTGTGTCGGTTACGCTTCATGGTATTCGGCGGGACGAATTCCAGGCCGATGGCCGTCATTCGTCCATGAAGACCGGCCAGCAGGCCTCGTAGCGGTTGGGGTCGAGCAGCACCTGCTTGGCAAGGCGCTCACTGATGTTGATCGCCACCGGGCCCAGCATGTTGGCCGTCATTTTCTCGGGCTTCCCTTCGGGGATGGTCAGGATGAGAAGAAGATCGTGCACGTCGCCTGATCTGAGCCGGAGCTCGCGACGGGCTGCGGCCGGCAAGGGCGGCTGGTAATCGGGCCTGATCAAGGCCGGGCGGATCACCACGAAGGCAAGCTGGGGCTCGTCGAGGGACTGCAGCCACATGAACGGGGAATTCTCGGCATGGGGGCGGAGCAGGAACCGGTGTGATCCTGGAAAGCCCAGGAAAGGCGAGGTCATGTGAATGACCTTGCCGGCCGCCACTTCGATTTCTCCAAACCGACTTGTCTTCACTCGCAGCACCTGCTCCCCGGCTTCTGCCGTTATTGTTTGTCCGGCGGTATTGGCCATGATCGATCTCTCCTTCGTTCACTCTCCGGTCGCCTTTTTCCCCCGGCCCAGAGCAGCCGCGATTCCGGCCAAGTCCGCCGGCGCCTCCTGGGCCGCCCGCCTGTTTTCTTCCTGGATGCGGAGATAAATCTCCTCCCGATGGATCGTCACCTCGCCGGGTGCTTCGATGCCCAGCTTGACCTGTCCGTTTTTAACCTCGAGCACCCTGATGGTGATGGCGTCATTGATGACCACCGCCTCGCCCGCTTTTCTGGCAAGAACCAGCATGTTTTCGCCCTCCCTGGCATGGTGATTTCCAATCCCTGGATACCGCCGTCCACGGCGGCTTGCCACCTCTACCCGATCCGCAGCCGGAGAAATTCCTTTGCTTTGTCATCCGTGCCCTTTCCCATTCTCCTTGTTTGATGATCTCGCAAAAAGCCGCCAAAACCGTTTGGCCGTCATTCCGGCGAAGGTCGGAATCCGGTGTTTTCAAGTTGCATCGGAACTGGACCCCGGCCTACGCCGGGGTGACGACACTTTTGCGAGCTCATCTTACTTAAGAAAATCCACTAGGCTCAACTGCATGGTTTTGGCTGCCGCCGACAAGGCCGCCTGGTAGGCGACCTGCTTGGACTGGAGGTCCATCACCGCCTGCGTCAGGTCGGTGTCTTGGTTTTCGGAAAGGTTTTCTTGGGTGGCCAGCTGCAGGTTGCTCAGAATTTGATTTTGGGCGTCGATGCGGTTCGACCGGGCGCCGAAATCCGAGATCTGGCTCGTGAGCTGATCCATGATGGTATCGAACTTCCCCAGGGACTGGCCGATGGCGTCCACCTGCATGTCTTCCGGCTGCAGGCCCATGACTTCCAGAAAATTGCTGGTGTCGGCGCCCAACGTGAAGGTGTATCGGTTCGGGTCGGTCGCCTTGATCACCAGATGGCCGTCGGCATCCAGCGTCCCTGAGATCCCGGGCATCCCATTGATTTTGGCGGCGATGTCCGCAACACTGTCCTCCGCCGGATCGACGGGGATGGAGATGGCAAAGTTTTTAGCCGGGGAGGCCTGGTTATCGGTAACCGTGATGGCGAAGCTTCCTTGGGTCAGCTGGTCGGCTGAAGCCAATCCCGTGTCGCCGCTGTCGAGAAGCGCGTTCACGTCGGTGGCTTGTGAGCTGCTGGTAACCTGATGGTAGTTTTCCCCGCTGAGATAGCTCTCGAAGTTCTTGAGCTCCGAGAAAACGCCGGTATCCAGCAAGGCATCCTTGCCGTTCTTGCTGATGGCCAGGGTGCTCTGCGCCCCGACTTTGATATCGATGCCGTTCTCCCGGTCGCCCGCATAGCGCACGCTGTCGTCCTGCTTGATGAGGCTGGAGACCTGGAGCTTGCCATCGCCGGCAACATCGTCCGTCTCGAACCCGCCGCCGTTAAGGCCAAGGGCGGCCAATCCCGTTTCGAAGCTGCCGGCCTGCGTTTCAAGGAGAAATTCCTTGTCGCTCGTGAGCTGAACCGAGCCGAAATAGACTTTGCTCTGTGGAATGGCTGGCGAGCCGCCGTTGAGGTGAGAAAGCTTCTCGCCCCGGGCCGAGGTTTCGATGTGAAGGTTGCGGCCGTCTTCGGTCGTCAGCAGAAGCTCGCCCATGGCGTTGCGGGTGGCGGCGACGCCGGTCCGGTCGGAGAGGTTGTTGATGGCTTTGACCAGGGAATTGTCCTTATCCTGATCGGTGGTAATGCCGACTGCAGTTCCGAAGTTGCGGAACCCTAAGATGTCCGGGCCGCTGAAATGGCTCACCACGATAGCTCGTTCATCTCCGGACTGAGGGCTGCTGAAAACCACGGCATCAAGGGGGCCGTTGGTGCCGTTGCCCACGGCGGCCTTCACCCCGGTCTGATTGCTTACTGCATTGATGGCATTAACAGCATCCTGGGCAACTTGGGCGGAGCTGCCCCCGGCAGTGGTGACAGACACGCTGACCCCGTTGAGGTCAAAGGTCGCCGTACCTGCCGAAGCACTGGCGACCGAGTCGGAATAAGTACTGGTGTCGAAGTTGCCGAAACCAAGCACGTTATTGCCGGTAAAAGAATAACCTGTCACCGCAATATTGTTCTCGTTTCCGAATTGCGAGTTTCGGAAAACAACCGAATTCAGAGGACCGCCATTGGTGCCGTTGCCGACGTAGGCCTCCACCCCGGTGGACTTGCTCACTCCGTTGATGGCGTCCACCGCGCTTTGGGCCGCTTGGGCTGCCGACGATCCAGCGGCGACATCGAGCCCGATCGAATAGCCGTTGAGGGAAAACGAGAAGTGGGAATCGGCAACGGGACTGCTGGCGGCGAGATCCGAGTAGGCGGTGGACAGGTTTCCGGACCCGGGCCCGAAGATGTCCACCCCGTTGATGGCGAGGTCGCCCGCGCTGAAGATCCCTTGCTCGACGGGGCCTGACGCATAATGCTCCAGCGGATTGATCACCGCGGTGACGTCCGTCTTAGCGGTCTGGGCGTTGATGGCCGCCGCCTTGGCCGCCGCCGAGGCGTCGGCGTAGACATCAGAAAGGCCGTCGGCCGAGGTGCTGCCGATGGGGATGCCATTAATTTTGAGTTCATTGTCGCCCAGCTGGCTGCCGTAAACCAGGGTCCCGTCTCCTGCGGCATCGCTGAAGCCAATCCCGCCGCCGCCGAGGCCCAGCCGATTCAGAATGGTATCATCGGTGTAATTGCTGCTGGAGAAGGTGATCGCCTTGCCGGAGGTATAGGAAAGCTCGCCGGTGTTCTCTGGAGGATAGGTGCCGGCGGTGAGACCGGTCGGATTGTAGGCGATGGGATTTCCGAGGGAGTCTGTTGCCGTGATGGGACTGATGACGATGTCTGAACCTACGCCGGGCACGGTGTTTTCGAGCACCAATGAGTTGAGTGCCCCGCCGTTATTGGTGCCATTGCCGACCGTGGCCGTGATTCCGGTCTGGCCGTTCACCGCATTGATCGCCGCAGCCAGATTGCTGGCAAGGGTGGCCTGACCGGTGACTGGATCAGTATCCCCGGCAGCGATGGTGTAACTGACCGGGACGCCGTTCACGGTGAAGCTGATCTGATTTCCAATGTCCGCTGGTAGCCCTGCGGTTACCGCCTCCCCTGCATAGAAGGCGGCATCGGGTGCATAGCTGCCGGGGATCAGGCCGCTCTTGGCGGTATCCGGCTCGTTCAGGTTGGCGATGACGATGGCCGACTCGTCGCCCGGCCGGGTGTTGTGAAGCACGATTTGACCGGCGGGGCCGCCGTTGGTGCCGTCGCCCACTACCGCGGTGACCCCGGTGTATTCGCTGGCATTATTGATCCCGTCCACCACCGAGGAGACGACTTGGGCCGCCGTGCTCCCATCGGGGATATCCACGGCAATGGCGACGTTGTTCAGGTTGAAGGAAATGGAGCTGTCGTTCCCGTCCGCCGTATCTGCGGTAGCCGCTCCCCCCGCATACAGGGTGGTCAGGTGGGCGGTCACCCCGGTTTGCGCCTGGACAGTGGCGTTGTTGAGGGCCTGCCGCAGGTTGTAAGCGCTTTGCATGTCCAGGCCATTGGTGGCGGCCGGAAGGGCGACGGTGAAGGGGATGGTGGCGGCGCCGGTACCGGGAACATCCGGACTCATGCCGATGAGGGCCAGAGTGGCATCGCTAGCCGGGTTAGTTGAAACAGCAATGTTGTTCTTCGAGAGGAGGGTGATCTCCCCGGTGTTGCCGGAGCTCACCCCGTAGGTCCCTTCCGTAAAGCCCGTCTTGTTCCCCAGGGGCTCGATCAGGTTGCTGATGGTAATGGCGGTCTCGTCGCCAGGCAACGTGTTGCGAAGAACGAGGGTGCCGGCGGCGCCGCCGTTGGTGCCATCTCCGAGCACCGCCTTCACCCCGGTTTGGCTGCTTACCGCATTGACCGCGTTGGCAACATCCTGGGCCACCTGACCGGGGCTGCTCCCGTTGGTAGCGGCGGAAACCGCAACCCCGTTGAGATTGAAGGAGATCGTGGATGAGCTGCCGCCGGCCTTGGCAGCCCCCCCCTCGTAAAGGGTGGTCAGATTGGCGGTGACGGTGCTGCTGTGGGTGTCGATCGCTGCTTTCAGGTTGGCGGCGCCGGTCATGTGCAAGCCATTGACCGTCGCCGCCGGCAGACTGATCGCCCCCATGTTGTCGCCATTGATCAGGAGCTGGCCATCGGCAATATTGGTACCGCCGGTGATTACATATGATTTCCGGCTGTAGAGATCGACGACATCCTTGCCGTTGAGCAGCAGATCGCCAGGCGTGAGGTCGTCCGCTCCGGACCCATCTCCCGCCACCGTCCCATGAAGGTCGGCATTGATGGTGGCAGGGGCGTTGCCGGTGACTCGCCGGAGGTCCATCTCTCCTGAGATGAAGGGCGTCGGCTCGGCCGTGTTGTAGCCGGTGGTCCGCTGCCCCCCGAAGATGTACTTTCCATCCACCTGGGTGTTGCTCAACGTGAGAGCCTGCTCAAACAGATTGCGCACCTGCTCCGCCATATTGGCCCGGTTGGCGGGGGTCATAGACGAATTGGCCGCCTGGGTCGCCAGCACCTTGGCCTGCATGACCAGGTCCTTGATCCCGGTCAGGGCGTTTTCCGAGGCCCCGATGAAGTTGTTGCCGTACAGCAGGTTTTTTTGATACTGCTGGATTTGCCCGAGGTCCGTCCGCAGGCCGAGCGCTCCCATCAGGTTGATGGGATTATCAGAAATCTTGGACATTTGCTTGCCAGAAGAGATCTGATTGTCGAGATCGTTCATACTGGTGGTGAGGCTGTTCAGGTTCCTCAGAATGCTTTCGTTGATGGTCCGCAACGTGGTGCGCATACTGTTCCCCCATCAAGAGATCGTGGCAAGCAGGCTCTGCAGCATGTCGTTGGAAGTGTTTATCAGCTTGGCGGCGGCGGAATAGGCCTGCTGAAACTTGATCAGATTGGCCATCTCTTCGTCCAGAGAGACCCCGGAGGTGGCGTCCCGCAGCTGGTCGAGCTGGGTGGCGACCTGGGAGTTGTAATCGTAGCTGGTGCTGATGGCCTGGCTGTTGGTGCCAATCCCGGTGACCAGCGAGTTGTAGAAGCCGTCCAGAGTGCTCACGGTTCCGCCGGTGAACCGGACGTTTTCATCGCTTTGGATATTGGCGATCTGGAGCGCGTTCTCGTTGTTGCCCGTGAAGATTTCTCCATTGTCCCCCACCTTGCCGGCTGCCAGCAGATTGAGATTGTCGGCCACCACGGAATTTACCCCAAGAGAGCCGGCGCTGTACCCGGTAAAAAAGGTGTTGATGCCGGCCGCCTGGAGAAAGTGGGAGGTATCGTTGGCGAAGGCGAGCTGGTGGGCGGCGTCCGGGTCGAGCACCAGCCGGTTCTGGACCACCGAGGCATGGAGCCAGCCGGCCTGGCCGCCCGCATTGACCACGGCCGCATTGATCGCATTGGCCACGTCATCGAGGGTCCTTGCCCGCTCCATGGAGACGGTGACCGGTTGGGAGAGGCTCAGCGAACCGTCGCTGTTGTACAGCCAGATGTTAAAGGAGCCGCCGTCGGTCTGCAGCTCGTCGGCGTACTTGAGCCCCTGCAGGGAGGCGTCCACTCCCCCATTCTGGTAGGAATAGGTGAACTGGCCGTCGTTGGTGGTGTCGCTCGAGACACTGCTTGCCTGGGCGGTGAAGTTGCCAAAGCCGAAGATGGCGCTGCCCGCCGGCGTGGTGACAAAATTGGTGACCTGGATGGCGGCGTTGCTGCCCGTGGCGTTGTTGCGGAAGCGGATGGCGCCGTTGACATAATCCGCCTCCACCCCGGTCGTGTCCTTTGCCGCGTTAATCTGGCCCACTACCTCGGCAGCCACCTGATCGGCACTCCATCCCGCCGTTACCGAGACATTGATGTTTTGCCCGTTGAGATCGAAGCTCAGGTCAGTGTTGACGCCGGCGCCGGTGACGTTCTCACCGATGTGCTCAGCGGTGGCGGTGCCGCTGGCCATTCCCAGCTGCGCCAGGTAGCTGTCGTTGGTCCCGGCCTCGACCGTGAAGGTCTGGTCGGAGAAGAGGGTGATCTGGCCAGTGTTGTGGCTTGCATCCGCGGTGAAGGTCCCCGCGGTCAAACCGGTGAGGTTGGCCTTGGCCGTCCCCCCGGCGTCCTTCACCGTGATGTCGCCGATGATGATTCGCGATTCGTCGCCTGCATTTTCGTTAGAGAGCACGAGTGAATCGGCGGCGCCGCCGTTGGTGCCGTCCCCCACCTGGGCCACGATCTTGATTGGCGGCTGGTGGGTGGAATCGCTGTTGTAAGCCGTGAGGGCGTTGTTGATGGCTTCGGTCAGGTGCTTGGCGAAGGTGCCCTGGTCGGTATCCGTCAGCCCCGTGTCCGGATCGGCGGTCACCGTATCCGCCGTATAATTCACCTGAACGCTGTTGACGGTGAAGCCGATCTCATCGCCATTGGCCACCGCGTGGGCTGCATCCACCGCATCCCCGGCGACCAGGGTGGTCAGCTTGGCGGTGACGCCGGTGATCGCCCCATTGATGGCGCTCACCGC
>JAJYKH010000065.1 GCA_021788685.1 Deltaproteobacteria bacterium
CATCGAGCCGGCTGGTATCCAGGCTCGCCACTGCTTCCGCTTCTTCTCCTGCCAGACCGCCTGACCGGGTGATGGTCATCTTCATTTGCGTTCTCCCCGTAGCTCCGCGACCCCGGGACGGGCTCGCGGCCTCCTCTGGAATCCACCTGAAGCCGTGGGGCGACGGGTAAAGCTTCAGCTCGGCCGCAGTGCTATGGGTCATCGATTCAATGCGGCCCCAGCGAGCTCAACCCGTCGTCACGGATTCAGGATCGACTGAACTCGGCCCTCAGTTGCTCGATTTCGTCCGCCAGGATGTCCATCTCCGAAATGGGCTCCTTCTCGATGAGCTTCCGAAGGGTCTCATGCAGCTTCTCCGGGGACTGTACGTATTCGGGCAGCTGCATGGTGCCGCAGCAACCGGACCGGTCCTGCGCCGCCACGAGGGACGGATGGGAGGGCAGGGCCAAGCCGAGCGACAGATGGTCCTCGCCTTCGACGAAATTCGGGTCCGTCATGTTGATGGTTCCACTCGCCAGGGCCGTGAGGGGGGTCGGCGAAACCACCACTTCGCGGAAGGTGAACCGGTTGCGGATGAAGGTCCGGTAGATCGGCGGATCACCCTGGCTGTGCGAAATGGCCAGCATCTGGTTCACCACGTCTGCATAAGTGGCGCCTGCGTCCGGCGCCTGGATGATGGCATTGAGCAGCAGGTTTTGGACATGTTTGCTGATGTCGAGCAGGACGTGGCCGGGGCTCTTGGTGTCGCGCTGGCGGTTCTTCTCGAAGGCGAAGATGTCGGCGAGGATGTCGTAGACGCCACCCGTGAAGACCTGGGACAGGGCGTGCACCTCGTTGCTCACCTGGCTGAGCTTGAGATCGTTGTCGGCGTTACGGAGCGAGCTGCGGCCCAGGGCGACGCCGAATTCCTCGGCCATTTCGGCCAGGAAATTCTTTTTGTGCAGATCGGCCTTGGTCATGGCGATGAACGCCTCGACCTGATCGAGCTGGGCCAGCGCCACGAAAATGGCGGTCAGGTCGCCGAAGGCTTCGTGGAGGCCGCCCGTCTGGGGGGGATTGCCGATGGCGAGCCAGCCGGGCTTCAGTCCGTCCAGAACGGCGTGACCGCACTCATGGGAAATGATATCGAGCGAGCGGCAGGTGAACACCTCGGCAGTGCTGCCGCTCGGGACGAAATGACCGAATTGCAGCGCCTTTTGGGTGCGGCTGTAGAAGGCGTTGGCGCCGGAGAACCCGTGCGGGAAGCACATGAGCGGGTCAGTGTTGCCGTTGCGGTTCCATGCCCAGGGAACGGCCTGTCCCCCGCGCGCATGCTCGTACATGGTGAGGGTCTGGCGTACCAGGGCGTAGGTATTGGCACAATCCGCCTCGTTGGTGCCGCAGCTGAAAATGAAATCGCCCGTGGCGTTCCGCACCACGGGCGTCGTCCCCGGCAGCTCGGTGGCGATCCGGGCATCCCGCGGCCCGTCGAGAACCAGGTGGGGGATGAACGTCAGGCGGCAGCCAAGCTCCCGGACGGTCGGGTCCTGTTTCCAGATCATGAATCGCGAGCCCATATTGATGGGGCGCGGGAAGGGAACAGGAACGGGGACCGGACGCGGACTGGGGAGCGGGCTCAGCGTTGCTTGCGTCTTTTCGAAGAATTCCGAAGTGATCTTGCCCCGACTTGTGGCCTGTGCGGCTTCTTCGCTGTGTTTTTTGGTCTTCAGCATGGCTGTTCTCCTCAGAGATGTGAAAGGCGCGGATGCGGCCTCGCGGTCTCAAAGGCAGAAAAAGCCGCCCCATTTTCCCTTGGGTCGCTGCAGGGCGGAGAGGCTGGTGTGCGTTGCCGGTAGTGCCTCGGTGGCGGTGCTGTTCATGTGGCAGGTGCAACCGGTGGTTTTCGAGGATCATCCGCGCCCCTCGGTTTTACCTGGGGTGGGGGAGCTGCTTCCTGATCGCTTCCGTAGCGCGCTACATGGAATCTATTGTGCGGAAGGAAGGGGGACGTTGTCAATTCGCTCGAA
Source organism: Deltaproteobacteria bacterium (assembly GCA_021788685.1). Classification (GTDB taxonomy): domain Bacteria; phylum Desulfobacterota; class Desulfobulbia; order Desulfobulbales; family UBA5123; genus JAJYKH01. The sequence continues at coordinate 2,007 of JAJYKH010000065.1, forward strand.
GTCGGCCATCCCGCCTGAAAAAGAAGGGGGGATGCCCCCCATTCCTCTCGAAAAAAAGCCGCCGGTCCGAGTGGAACCGGCGGTCCCATTAATGGCGATTTCGCCGATCAATACATCTCTTCCTCCATGCCCCCGCCCATGCCGGCGGCAGCCTTCTTTTTCTCGGGCTCCTCGGCCACCATGGCCTCGGTAGTCATGAGCAGGCCGGCCACCGAGGCGGCGTTCTGGAGGGCGGTCCGCACCACCTTGGTGGGGTCGAGAACGCCGGCGGCGAGCAAACTCTCGTACCGGCCGCTGGCCGCGTTGAAGCCGTAGTCGTCCTTGCCCTCCTTGACGTGGTTCACCACCACCGAGCCCTCGAAGCCGGCATTGTCGGCAATCTGCTGGAGCGGCTTGACCAGTGCGTTCCTGAGCAGGTCGATCCCGTGGTGCTGCTCGCCCGGAAGCTTCAGACCATCCAAGGCCTTGAGGCAGCGCACCAGGGCGACGCCGCCGCCGGGGACCACCCCTTCCTCGACCGCGGCCCGGGTCGCGTGCATGGCATCTTCCACCCGGGCCTTCTTCTCCTTCATCTCGGTCTCGGTGGCCGCGCCCACCCGGATCACCGCCACCCCGCCGCTCAGCTTGGCGAGCCGCTCCTGGAGCTTCTCCCGGTCCCAGTCGGAGGTGGTCTCCTCGATCTGGGCCTTGATCTGCTTGATGCGGCCGTCGATCCGCTCACGGCTCCCGGCGCCCTCGATGATGGTGGTGCTCTCCTTGTCGATCCGCACCTTCCTGCAGGTGCCCAGATCTTTCAGCTTGATGCTTTCGAGCTTGATCCCCAGATCTTCGCTGATCATCTGTCCGTTGGTGAGGGTGGCGATGTCCTCGAGCATGGCCTTGCGGCGGTCGCCGAATCCGGGGGCCTTCACGGCGGCGATCTTGAGGATGCCCCGCAGCTTGTTGACGATCAGGGTGGCAAGGGCCTCGCCCTCCACCTCCTCGGCGATGACGAGCAGGGGCCGGGCGGCGCGGGCCACTTCCTCCAGGAGCGGCAGGAGGTCCTTCAGGCTGCTGATTTTTTTCTCGTGGATGAGAATGACCGGGTCCTCGAGCACCACTTCCATCTTCTCGGCGTTGGTGACGAAGTAGGGAGAGAGATAGCCCCGGTCGAACTGCATGCCCTCGACCACGTCCAGGGCGGTTTCCATGGACTTGGCCTCTTCCACCGTGATCACGCCGTCCTTGCCCACCTTGTCCATGGCATCGGCGATGAGCCGGCCGATGGTGTCGTCGCCGTTGGCCGAGATGGTGCCCACGTGGACGATCTCCTGCTTGTCCTTGGTGGGCTGGGAGATCCGCCGCAGCTCCTCGACTACGGCCGTCACCCCCTGGTCGATGCCCCGCTTGAGCTGCATGGGATTGATGCCGGCAGTCACCAGCTTGTGGCCCTCGGTGTAAATGGCCTGGGCGAGGACGCTCGCGGTGGTGGTGCCGTCGCCGGCCACGTCGCTGGTCTTGGTCGCCACCTCCTTGACCATCTGGGCGCCCATGTTCTCGAGCTTCTCCTTGAGCTCGATCTCCTTGGCCACGGTCACGCCGTCCTTGGTGATCACCGGCGCCCCGAAGGATTTTTCGATCAAGACGTTGCGGCCCCGCGGCCCGAGGGTGACCTTCACCGCGTCGGCGAGTCCGTTTACCCCGGCGAGGATTTTCTCCCTGGCCTGGGTGTTGAAGGAAATCATCTTGGCAGCCATGCTCGTCTTCTCCTGAAAGATTATATTGAGGTGCGGCGGCCGGTAGGCGACGACTGCGAGAATGTCGCTTTCCCGCATCATGAGGTGCTCGACCCTTACCTTTATATGACGGGACGGTTGCGGAAGCAAATCCAAAAGCAGCCGGAGGGCGGATGGACCGGAAAACCTTTCCAAGGTGCCGGGGAACCGCTACTATGGCGGTTGGAGGTTACAATTCGGAAAAGGAGAAGCGCCATGGGAATGGAGCTGTCCGGGCCGGCGGTCCGGGTGCTGGGGTGCCTCATGGAAAAGGAGATGGCCACCCCCGAGTATTATCCCCTGTCCCTCAACGCCCTGGTGAACGGTTGCAACCAGAAGAGCAACCGGGACCCGGTGGTGGATTACGATGAAGAAACGGTGAACGCGGCCCTGGCGGAGCTGAAGGAGCGGCAGCTGGTCTGGCAGAGCGGGGCCGGGCGGGTGCCCAAGTTCGGCGAGGGCTTCAGCGCCGGGACCAATCTCATCGCCCGGGAGAAGGCGGCCCTCTGCCTGCTGCTGCTGCGAGGGCCCCAGACGGTGGGCGAGCTGCGTGGCCGGAGCGAGCGGCTGTACGCCTTCAGCGGCCTGGAAGAGGTGGAGGAGTCCCTGGCCAGTCTCGCCGAGATGGGGCTTGCGGCCAAGCTGCCGCGACAGCCTGGCCGCAAGGAGCACCGCTACGCCCACCTCCTGGGCGGCGAGCCGGAGCCTGCCGCCGCCGAGGCCGGAGCGGAGGGGCTCCTGGCGGCGGTCCCCGGAAAAGGAAGGCTCGGCGTCCTGGAAGAGGAGGTCGCCGCCTTGCGGGAGGAGGTCGCGGCCCTCCGCGAGGAGCTCCAAGCCTTTCGCCGGCAGTTCGAGTGACGGGAAAATGGCCCAGTCCGATGAGATCAAGGTCGGCATCAGCGCCTGCCTGCTCGGCGAAAAGGTGCGCTACGACGGCGGCCACAAGCTCGATCCCTACCTGGCCGGCACCTTGGGGCGGTACGTGCGGTTCGTGCCGGTGTGCCCCGAGGTGGAGTGCGGCCTGCCGGTGCCCCGGGAAGCGATGCGGCTGGAAGGGGACCCGGGGCATCCCCGCCTGGTGACCCGACACACCCGGATCGACCACACCGAGCGGATGCTCGCCTGGGCCGGGCGGCGGGTGGAGGAGCTGGCCCGGGAGGAGCTGTCCGGCTTCATCTTCAAGAGCCGGTCGCCCTCGAGCGGCATGGAGCGGGTGAAGGTCTCCACCGCCACTGGCATGGCCAGAAAGGGGGTAGGGCTGTTCGCCCGGGAGCTGATGCGGCGGCTGCCGCTGCTGCCGGCGGAGGACGAGGGGCGGCTCCAGGACCCCGGGCTCCGGGAGAATTTCATCGAGCGGCTTTTCGTCTATCGGCGCTGGCAGCAGCTCCTCCAGGAGAGTCCCGGCCGGGGCGGCCTGGTCGGGTTCCACACCGAGCACAAGCTCATGGTCCTGGCCCACAGCCCCGAGCGTTATCGGGAGCTGGGCCGGCTGGTGGCGCAGGCGAAGGAGCACGGCTTCGGGGAGCTGCTGGCAGCCTACGAGCGGCTGCTCATGACCGCGCTCCGGCTCAGGGCCACCCCCCGCAAGAACGCGAACGTGCTCCAGCACCTTATGGGCTACTTCAAGAAGCAGCTCGCCCCGGACGAGAAACAGGAGCTGCTGGAGGTGATCGACCAGTACCGCCGCGAGCTGCTCCCCCTCATCGTGCCGGTCACCCTCGTCAACCATTACGTCCGCAAGTACGGCGAGGACTATCTCGCCCGCCAGTGGTACCTCCGCTCGCATCCCATCGAGCTCAAGCTGCGCAACCACGCCTGAGAGCGTGCTTGCTTCCCGGAATCCCCCCTGCGGAACAACCTTTTGGTCTCCCTCGCCTCATTGTCAATCTCGCCCAAAACCGCTCCCCCGACCGTCAGCGTTGTGTAAATTGCTGTTTTCTCGTTTCTATCCGCGAGAGTTTGGGGGGGTTGCGAGTCCATCCCCGATTGAAGGTGGAAAACTCACCTGACGCCGCGGCAAAAGAGCGGTACAATTTGTGCAAAAATAAATTTGCGCAAAAACTGAAAACGAGGGTATTTCGAGAATGTACCGGCGCCTTTGAAAATAGATTTCCGATGTGCAAAATAAATTTGCGCAAAAAAAAAAGAAAAAACGGACCTTCCGACGGAGTGCCGCAGCTTTTGGGAAAAGACTTCCGGCGGGCGCGGTGGGTTCATTTACGATGGCGGCAAGGTGAGCTTTCCCGGGGGGGCAAATCGACAGGAGAAAAAAATGATCGAGGAAGGGCGGCGGCGGGAAAAGCGCTGGCTCGAAATGCAGATCAGGTTCCTGCAGGCCCTGATCGAGAGCATTTCCACGCCGGTTTCGGTGGTGGACGCCTCCTTTCGTCCCCGGTTCGTCAACAAGGCCTTCAAGGAGCTGGCCGGCTGCCGGGAGTGGTCGGACGAGCAGGGAGTTCACTGCTATCAGCTGGCCTTCGGCTTCGAGCAGCCGTGCGCGGAGCTGGGCCACTCCTGCCCGCTCCCCGAGGTGCTTGCCGGCGGGCGGCCGGTGGTGGTCACCCATGCCCATCGCCTTCCTTCGGGGGAGATCCGGCATTTCGAGATCACCGGATCGCCCCTTTGCGATGAGGAGGGCGATCTCGTTGGCGTGATCGAGTCGTTCCGGGACATCACCGCCCGGAAGATCGCTGAGGAGCTCTCCCGCCGGAACCACGACATCCTGGAGCAGCGGGTGGCCGAGCGCACCGCCGAGCTGGTCAAGGCCAAGGAGGAGGCGGACTTGATCTACAGCGTGATCCCGAGCGCCATTTTCACCGTGGACATGGCCCAGCGGATCACCTCCTGGAACGACAAGGCCGAGGAGGTAACCGGTTTCCGGCGCGAGGAGGTCATCGGCAAAAAATGTGACATCTTCGCCCTCCGGCCCTGCACCACCCGGTGCGGGCTGTTTTCGGAAAAGAAGGAAAAGCCGATCATGGGCAAGAAATGCGAGATCCGCACCAAGGATGGCAGCGTCCGGATCGCCTCCAAGAATGCCGATCTCCTGCACGATGCCGATGGGCGGGTGATCGGGGGCATCGAGAGCTTCGAGGACATCACCGATCGTTCCCGGGTGGAGGGCATGCTGCGTGCCGAAAGGGACAAGCTCCACAGCATGCTCTCGGCCATGGGGCATGGCATGCACATCCTCAACCGCAATTTCGAGATCGTTTATCAAAATCTCATCTTACGGGAGCATTTCGGCGATAAGATCGGCCAGAAATGTTATACGGTCTATAAGCAGCTTGATGGCCCTTGCGAAGTATGCCGCATGCGACAGGCCATCGATTCGAACGAAATCCAGCGCACCGAGCTGCTCATGTCCGACGGCCGCTACTATGAGCAGAGCTATGCCCCCTTTCGCGATGTAGACGGCCAAACCAAGGCCCTGATCCTCCTCCGCGACATCACCGAGGAGAAAGCCTTCCAGGCGGAGACCATGCGGGCCGGGCAGCTGGCGGCTATCGGCGAGCTGGCAGCCGGCGTGGCCCACGAGATCAACAATCCCATCAACGGCATCATCAACTACGCCCAGATCCTGCTCGATGAGCAGAGGGATGGTGCGCCCGCCGCGGAGATCCTCGACCGGGTGATCCGGGAAGGGGAGCGCATTTCCGGCATCGTCCGCAACCTGCTCTCCTTCGCCCGCCAGGACAACGAGGAAATGGAGGAGGTGGCCATCGGCCCGGTGCTCGACGATTCCCTCGCCCTGCTCCGCCACCAGTTCTTCAAGGACGGCATCCAGATTGCAACACATGTGGTCGAGGGGCTGCCCCCGGTGCGGGCGAACGCCCAGCAGCTCCAGCAGGTCTTTCTCAACCTGCTGAGCAACGCGCGCTACGCCCTCAACCAGCGGTATTCCGGCCGCCACGACAACAAGCGGCTTGAGATCACGAGCCGGCTGGTGCACCTTGACAAGCGGCCCTACGTGCGGACGACGGTCACCGATTACGGCACCGGGATCCCCAAGGAGATCGTCAACCACATCTTCAAGCCGTTCTATTCGATGAAGAAGCCGGGGGAGGGCACCGGCCTGGGACTTTCCATCAGTCACGGGCTGGTGAAGGATTTCAACGGCTTTTTGTGGGTGGACAGCAAGGTGGACCAGTACACGACCATGACGGTGGATCTGCCCGTCGTTCCGGCTACGCCGGCTTGAGATTGGAGGCTGGAGGTTAGAGGCTCGAGGCAAAGGCAACAGGCCTTCAACCTCAAGCGAAGCGCTCCTCCAACCTCCAACCCACATCGAGGTGGACCATGATCGATTTGAACAAGGCGGAGAGCAGCATCCTGATCATCGACGACGAGGAAAGCCTGCGCCTTACCTTCCAGATGTTCCTGGCCAAGGAGGGGTACGGCCCGGTGGTGACCGCCGCCACCTATGACGAGGCCCTGGAGATCATCGACCGGCAGAAGCTCGATCTCATCATCAGCGACATCGTGCTCGAGGGCGCCTCGGGCATTGACCTGCTCCGCCATATCAAGGAGGCCGGCCGCCAGTGCCCGGTGGTGATGGTCACCGGCTACCCGAACATCAACACCGCGGCCGACGCGGTGCGGCTGGGGGCCTTCGACTACCTGGCCAAGCCGGTGAAGAAAAACGACCTGCTGCGGGTTTCCCGCATGGCCCTTCAGCAGTTCACCCTCTGGAAGGAGAAGGAGCGGCTGCATGCCGAAAAGGAGCGCTATCGGCGGTACCTGGAAACCATCTTCCGGAGCGTGCGGGACGCCATCATCACCGTGGACCCGGAGTCGAAAATCGTCGAAATGAACCAGACCGCCCGCGACTGGACCGCCCATATTCCGGGATTCGAGGTCGGGCGTCTGCTGAGGGAGCTGGCCGGCCCGGCCCCATCTCGCATCCATGGCGTGGGCGGGGTCTCTCCCTTTTTCCTTGGCCCGATCGAAGGCGACGGCTTCGCCCCGGCCTGTTTACGGGATGTGGGCGAGGTGCTCGCCAAGAAGCAGGAAGTACGGGAGCACCGGGTCGAGTGCCGGCTGGACGGGGGCGGCGACATGGTGCTGCGAATCAGCGCCGCGCCGCTCGTGGACAAGGAGGGAAAGTTCCAGGGCGTGGTCCTGGTGCTCCGGGATGTCACCCGCCTGGAATCCCTCGAGCAGCAGGGGAGGCGCGCCAAGTTCCATCGCTTCATCGGCGGCAGCCCCGCCATGCAGGCCGTTTACACCATGATCGAGCACGTGGGGCAGGTGGACGCCGCCGTGCTCGTCACCGGCGAATCGGGTACCGGCAAGGAGCTGGTGGCCGATGCCCTCCATGCGGAAAGTCCCCGCCGCCGCCGGCCCCTGGTCAAGGTGGACTGCTCGGCGATCCCGGAGGACCTGCTCGAAAGCGAGCTCTTCGGCCACAGCAAGGGGGCCTTCACCGGCGCGGAGCGAGACCGCAAGGGGCACATCCTCCAAGCGGACGGCGGCACCTTGTTTCTCGACGAGATCGGGGACATCTCCCCCCGCATGCAGCTCCGCCTCCTGCGTTTTCTCCAGGAGAAGACCTTCTACCCGGTGGGCAAGGACACCCCGGTCAAGGTGGACGTGCGGGTGATCGCCGCCACCAATGCCGACCTCCGGAAGAAGGTGGAGGCGGGGCTCTTCCGGGAGGACCTCTATTTCCGGCTGCGGGTGGTGGACATCCACCTACCGGCGCTTCGGGAGCGGGATGGCGACATCGCCCTGCTGGCCCGTTATTTCATGGACCATTTCGGCCGGCAGCTGGGCAAGGAGATCGCCGGCATCACCGATCAGGCCCTGGCCCTTCTCGCCGGGTACCGCTGGCCGGGAAACGTGCGGGAGCTGGAGCACGTGATCGAACGGGCCTGCGTTCTCTCCCCCGGGACGATCACCACCGACCACCTCCCCAAGGAGATCCTTTCCGACGCGGAGCCGGCGGGGAGCGCCCCGGCCGCGAACGGCGGGCCGGAAGCACCCCCGGAAAACGAGGCGGAGCGCATCCTCCGAATCCTGAAGCAAACCGACGGCAACAAGGCCAAAGCCGCCCGGCTGCTGGGCTTCGACCGCAGCACCCTCTACCGCAAGCTGCGCTCCTACGATATTGGCATAGAAGGGTGAGGGTTGGAGGCTGAAGGCAAAGGCAAAAGGAGCAACGAGTGACAGGTAACAGGTAAGGAGTAAAAACCTTGTCCACTCGTCATTTGTCACCTTTCACCTGTCACTTTCCTGAGGTTTCAAGCGCTGCGCTCCTCCAACCTGAAGCCGTCTGAAGGCTGAAGGCCATCCTCTTCAAACCGCTTCCGTACGACAACAGTGTTGCGCGGAAGCGGTTTTTTTTCTTCTTTCCTTTCGTTCCGACCTGCACTTCTCGATTCATCTCCCGTTCTCTCAAGAGTGAGCCGCCGGTTTCCGCACAGGCATGCTCTACACAAGTGTGGCGACTGTTGCTGATGCAACAATACTGCTACACGAATGTTGCGAAAGGTGTAGCACATGGGGTGTGATGTGTTGCACCATATGCTACACGTTCTTTCTCGATTTTTGACTTTGCCATCAAATTTTCGACGTGAATACAAAAAGATGATTCTGTCGGTTCACGAGTGGGGCGTCGGTTGCCAAGTCTGGCACAGCCCCTGCAATTCCTCTTGTTCAAAAGATCGGTGCAGCAGATCACCTCAGACAAGGAGGAAGCCATGAAAACGACAATGAAGATCGACGAAAAAAGCGACCTCGCCAGTGAAGTCGAAAATCTCGAGTTCGAGGAAATGGAACAGGGGGTCTCCCAGGCCGGAATGGGGTTCATGATGGCCATGGCCGGGCTGATCGGATTTTGGGGCTTGGCCTGCCTCGCCAGCGCCGTGGCCCAGAACGGTGTGCTGGCGCTCTTCCGCGGATGGCTGAGTGCCGTCGGCATCTGATCCGAGGCGCGGGCAAGGGTCCGTAGGGGCTTTAATCAACATATTTCAACAGCAGCAAGGAGGAAAACCATGGCAACGACAAACAACCCAAACGAAGGCCGCGGATCGAAAACATTCCTTGCGGTCATGGCGGGAATCGGCGGCGCGATCGGCTTGTGGG
>JAJYKH010000066.1 GCA_021788685.1 Deltaproteobacteria bacterium
CGGCCCCGGCCGTGGCCGTTTTGCCGTGGAAAGAAAGGGGACGCGGGAAACCGCGGGGCCTGTCGGCGCGTTGTTTTCTGATCTCGCAAACGCCGAACCTGGCCGAGGGCGTCTCGCGCAACCTGCCGTGGTTCCGCGAAAGGGCACAAAGGAGTAGTATCAGGACAGGGCTCGCTCTCGCGAAAATGGTGGTGGCCGGCACCCTCCTCGCTATCCCGGCAATCTTCTTTTTAGATACCTTCAGCCCCCTTTCCATCGCTCCTTGTTTGCCGTTCCAAAATGAGCTCTGCGGGGGGGGGAGAGTTGTCAGCATGCAGGAAGTAAGCCCGACGAGGCCATCAACGTTTCTCCTCCAGTCAGCCGCCCCATGAAAAGCATCCGCCTCGCTGCCCTCCTGCTGGTGGTGGTCGTCATCGGCATCCTCCATTTCATCACCCCCGGCGATCTCCTCTTCTACCACGACACCCTCCGGCGGCTCAGCTACTTTCCCATCGCGCTGGGCGGCCTCTGGTACGGGGTGCCGGGCGGGCTCGGCATCGCGGTGGCTTCCTCCATCGCCTTCATTCCCCACCTCGTCATCTACGCCGGCCACCACCCGGCCATGTACATGGGGGAGCTCACCGAGGTCGTCCTCTACCTCGCGGCCGGGGCCCTGATCGGGGCCATTGCCGGCAAGGAGGCGCGCCTGCGGGAGCAATACCGGCTCCTCTCCGAGAAACTGGAGCGCTCCTATGACCGGCTCCACGAGCAGGCCGCCCTGCTCCTTGAGGTGGAGGGGCAGCTCGGGGCGAGCCAGCGCCTCTCCGCCCTGGGACAGCTCGCCGCCTCCCTGGCCCATGAGATCAAGAACCCCCTCAGCTCCATCCGGGGCACGGCCGAGATCCTGCTGGACGAGTTTCCTCCCGGCCATCCCAAGCGGGAGTTTGCCGAGATCCTCCTCAAGGAGACCGCCCGGCTCGGCGCCACGGTGGAGAATGTCCTCCAATACTCCCGCGGCCAGCAGCAGGCCCAAGCGGCGGAGCCGCTGGGAAGAGTGCTCTCCCGGGTTGCCACTCTGCTCGGGGGGCAGCTGCGCGGGAAGAAAATCGATTTCCGGCTCCGGGTGGACGAGGAGGCGGCGGCCGTGCTGGTGGACGGGGCCCGCCTTTCCCAGGTGTTTTTGAACCTCATCTTGAACGCCATCGATGCGGTGGAGGCCAATGGCCGGATCATTGTGGAGTCCGGGCGGGCAGCCGGGGGCATCGCCATCTCGGTGAGCGACAACGGCCCCGGGGTGCCGGGGGACCAGCGGGAGCGGATCTTCGAGCCCTTCGTCTCCAGAAAGGGGGAGGGGACGGGCCTGGGCCTGTCCATCAGCCGCAAGATCGTCGAGAGCTATGGCGGCCGGATCGAGATTTCCGAGGCCCCCGAAGGCGGCGCCCGCTTCACCGTCTTCCTGCCCTCGGGCGGGTCGCCTCAATTTTGAGTCACAAGTGGCGGGGACGAGTGACGAGTCAATTCGTGGTGCGGATAAGGCAGGTTTTTCCCCCAGCCTGTCACCCGTTTACCTGTCACGAAAGGAGCTTTTCTTGGCCGAGCTGATCCTGCTCATCGACGATGACGAGAGCCTGCGGCGGGTGACCGCGTACAACCTGGAGTCGGCCGGCTTCCGGGTCATTGCCGCCGGGTCCGGCCGGGAGGGGCTCGCCTTCTTCCGGGAGAAGGCCCCCGACCTGGTGGTGACGGACGTCAAGCTGGGGGACCTTTCCGGGCTGGAGATCTTGGAAACGGTGAAGAAGGAGGCCCCGGAAACTCCGGTGATCGTGATCACCGCCTTCGGCTCCATCGAGATGGCGGTGAGCGCCATGCGCCAGGGGGCGTTCAACTTCATCACCAAACCCTTCGACCGGGACACTCTGCGCCTCTCCTGCCGCAAGGCCCTGGAGCTCAAATCCCTGCAGTCCCGCAACCGGCTGCTCGCCGCCGAGGTGGACCGGCTCACCGGCGCCGAGGGGATCGAGACCGCGAGCCCGGCCATGCAGGAGCTGGTCCGCACCGGATTGCGGGCCGCGGACAGCGAGGCCACCGTCCTGATCACCGGCGAATCGGGCACCGGCAAGGAGGTGCTGGCCCGGCTCATCCACCGCCACAGCCCCCGCCGGGACCAACCCCTGGTGGCCGTGAGCTGCGCGGCCATTCCGCCCACCCTGATCGAAAGCGAGCTGTTCGGCCACGTCAAGGGGGCGTTCACCGGCGCCATCGCCAGCCGCAAGGGCCGCTTCCAATCCGCTTCCCCGGGCACCCTCTTCCTCGATGAGATCGGTGAGCTGGCCCTCGACATGCAGGCCAAGCTCCTGCGGGCCATCCAGGAGCGGGAGGTGGAGCCGGTGGGCTCCGACCGGCGGGAGAAGGTGGACGTGCGGATCATCGCCGCCACCAACCGGGACCTGCAGGAGGCCATCAGGAAAGGCGAGCTCCGGGAGGACCTCTACTACCGGATCGGGGTGATTCCCCTCCACGTGCCGCCGTTGCGGGAGCGGCCCGAGGACATCCCGCTCCTCGTCCGCCACTTCCTCAGGAAATTCCAGGCCCCGCCCGGGGTGCGGTTTTCGGCCGCGGCCCTGGAGAAAATGCGGCGCTACAGCTGGCCGGGGAACATCCGCGAGCTGCAGAACCTGGTGGAGCGCTGCCTCATCCTTCGCCGGGGGGACACCATCGGCGAGGAGGAGCTCCATTTTTCCGGGCCGCCCGCCGGGGAGTCCTGCCTGCTCCCCGAGATCCCGCCGGAGGGGATCTCCCTCGAGGCGGTGGAAAAGGGGCTGATCAAAAAGGCCCTCCAGCTCAGCGGGGGCAACCGCTCCGAGGCGGCGCGGCTGCTGAAGATCCCCAGGCACGTCCTCGTTTACCGGCTGGAAAAATTCGGGCTATAGCCGCCATTTTTCGGAAAGCCGGGTCAACTTTCAGTCGGATTTTCGCCTACCCTCAGGGGGACCGAAGGGCGGCTCCGCCGTGCCCGGCACCTCCTTCCTCACGTGGGCGGCGACAGCGGCTACCCATGGCGGAGCTACTCTTTCTGAAGCGCTCTATTCCGGCTGACGACCAGGAGGCAAGCGGCTCCCGTGCCGGCGAGAAGCAGGGTGCCTGGTTCCGGAACCGGCGCGGAAGAGGGCCGGCCGTCGGTGACCGCCACCCCCCAGATGGGGGTTGTTTCCTCGGCGGCGAGCAGCCGGTCCTGGGAGAGGCTGTACGCCCACAGCTCGCCCGCGCCCGCCGGTGTGGAGGTCAGGTAAAAGGCCCGAAAATCCACGGCCGGGACTCCGATTTCCGTAAATGGAGCGGTCGAGTAGGTCCCGCCGGCTCTGAAGTCGTCCCCGAGGTGAAGAATTTCGGTGAGGGAGGGGGCGCGCCAGTCGGTGATGCCCCCATAGGTCAGGTTCTCCACCCACTGCTCGGTCACGATCCGGTCATCGAATCCGGGATCGAACCCCTGGTCGAGCCAGGTGATGCCCTGGGCCCGGTCATAGATCAGTCCGGACCCCAGATCGAGCAGGTCCGCCCCGGCCGGGGCGGCACCAGCGAGAAACGGCACAAGAAAGGCAACGGTGGTGATCAGCTTCTTCATGGTCCTCTCCTTCCGATTGGAGCGAGTCGGCGGTCCCTTTCTGGAGCGGGCCGGAGGCCCACCCGGTCCGGCCAGGCATTTACCTCGATTGTCCGCTGATCTCACGGGGAGGGTCAAGTGGAAAGGCATGAATATCGAACATCGAACGTCCAACGTCGAATTGTGAATGAAAACCGCCCGGCTCGGGGGCGGGTTTTCATTCGATGCTCAGTGCTCGATGTCCGGCGGTTGGTGAAGGAAACGCTCAGTTGTCGATGCCGCGCCCGCCGAGCATGGTTTCCCCGGGGGGGTGGGCCGGCAGGTGGTCGAGATGCACATCCTGTTGCGGGAAGGGGATGGTGATCCCGTGCTGGTTGAAGGCGCTGGAGATGGCCTTGATCAGGTGATGGGTTTCCAGCCCCTTGCGGGCCGGGTCCTCGATCCACACGAGCAGCTCCAGGTTGATGGAGGAATCCGCGAAAGACCGGTAGCGGACCCGGGGCTCCGGCTCGGCCACCACCTGGGGGTTGGCCCGGGCCACCGCCAGGAGCACCGCCTCCACCTGGTCGAGATCGCTTCCGTAGGCCACTCCCACCGGGATCCGGAGGCGGAAGCGGGGAATGGGGGCGCTTTCGTTGATGATCTTCGAGTTGGCGATGATGGAATTGGGGATGGTGATCAGCACGCCGTCCCGGGTGGTGATCCGGGTGGAGCGGATGCCGATCTCCGCCACCTCCCCCCGTTCGGCGCTGTCCAGAATGATGTAGTCGCCCACCTTGAAGGCATCATCGGCGAAGATGCTGATCCCCCCGAAGAAGTTGGCCAGGGTGTCCTTGGCCGCCAGGGCCACGGCAATGCCCGCGATCCCCGCCGAGGCGAAGAGGGGAGTGAGATTGACGTCCCACACGGACAGGACCCAGAGCAGGCCGGCCGCCACCAGGACCACCCGGATCACGTTCTTGAGGAGCAGAAAGAGGTCCCGGCCGATCTTCCCCCGCTCCACGATCCGGCTGAGATATGCCGCGGCCAGGTAATTGAAGATGCGGACGGCGGCCACCAGCCAGAGCAGAAGGATGGCGCTCTTGATGGCGGCGGGCAGCACGGTCTGATAAGGCGGCGGCATGGTCCGCATCGCCAGGGCGTGGAGCATTCCCAGCAGGAGCACCGTCCAGCAGAGGGGCCGGTGGGTGATGTCGATGATCTGGTCGTCGAAGCGGATGCGGGTGCGTGCGGCGATCCGCCGCAGGATCCGGTCGATGAAGAGGTCGCCCGTCTTGGCGATCAGGCTGTAGATCACGATTACGGTGAGCTGCTGGAGCAGCAGCCGCTCGCTCAGGATGGGGAAGCTCTCCAGATACCGAACGATGCTCATGCTTGCCTCATGATGGGGGCACTGAAGGGAACGTCGTTCCTTACTTACCCGAATTTGGGGGGAAGCGCAAAGCGGAAGACGACCGGGCGGCGTCACCCGGCTCTAAGGGGGGCTCAGACCCGGCGGAGGGTGAGGACCGCCACATCGGGCGGACAGGCAATCCGGATGGGCAGCAACCGGGTGCCCACCCCCTTGGTGAGGAAGGTCCAGCGATGCGGCCCTTCCCGGATGAGCCCGCCCGGGCCGTGGTATTTGGGCGCGCAGTGGACCCACGGCGCCCAGTCCACTCCCGGGATCCGGATTTGCCCGCCATGGGTGTGGCCGGAAAGCACGAGCTTGACCCGTTCGTCCCGCAATTCCTGGTTGATGTCCGGATTGTGCGACAGGAGGATGGCGCTGGGCCCGTCCGGGATCTCCTTCAGGGCCAGCCCCAGGTCGGGGTGTCCCCACTGGTAATCGTCGATGCCGGCGAGCACCAGGCCCGGAGCCACCTGCCGGCTGCAGTTGTTGAGCAGGGTGATCGATTCCCGGCGCAGCTCCTTTCTGACCGCGGCCGGGCTCTGCCACTGGTCGTGGTTGCCCAGCACCGCATAGACGCCTAGGGGGGCTTTGAGGCGGCCCAATGAGGTGAAGAGGAAGTTTCTGATCTCCGGGTCCACCGGCCCCTCGTCCACGAAGTCGCCGAGCAGCGTAACGAGGTGCGGCCGTTGGGCATTGACCGTCGCCACGGCCGTGGTGACGTCTTCGGGGGAGAGGGAGCCGCCGCCGGCATGGAAATCGGAGAGAACGCCCACGGTGAGGCCGTCCAGGGAGCCGTCCAAGCCGGCGATGGGAACATCGCGGCGGATGAGCTCGAGGTGATGCGTGGCCGTGTACCCGGACCCGGCGGTCAAGGCGAGGCCGGAAACGAGGCCGGTTCGGAGGAGGGTTCGCCGGGTGATTTTCTTCACGTCCCTGAATCCGTGAGCGTTTGTCCGCCCGCCAGAGCCGCGAAGGCGGCCGTCCGATTAGAGTGCGCTCTATCGGCCGGCTGCCGACAAAGGAGATGGCAAGCGGGCGGGCGCCCCGAAGGGCGACGGGTAAAGCCGAATCGGCAGCCGTTTGCGCCTTGAAGCCGTCCACTCAGAAAGATATGGCGATTGTCGTCCATGTCGTCACGGATTCAGGGCGGCCTCTTCTTGGGGAGCACCGCGGCAGGGCCGCCGCTCCCGGGTTCACTTCAGGCCCGGCGCAGGGTGAGGATGCCCACGTCGGGGGGGCAGTTCCACCGGACCGGGGCGAAATAGGTGCCGATGCCCTTGCTGATGAAGGTCCAGCGGGAGGATGTCTCCCGGATGAGGCCGCTCTGGTTGCGGTACTTCCTGGAGCAGGGCACCCAGAACGCCTTGTCGGTGAAGGGCATGCGCACCTGGCCGCCGTGGGTGTGGCCGCTGAGCACCGCTTTCACGCTGCTGCCCGCCGGGATCTTGCCGTTGATGTCCGGGTTGTGGGAGAGAAGCACCACCGGGGTCCGGGACGGGATGCCGGCAAGAGCCCTCTGCACCCGGGCGTTGCCCACCCAGTGGTCGTCCACGCCGGCAAGGGCAAGCCCATTGTCCAACATGACGTGCTCGTTGGCAAGTACCCTCGCGCCCGCTTTCTCCAGCTCGCGACGCACCCAGAGGCCGTTTGCCCAGTGGTCGTGGTTGCCGAGGACGGCAAAGACGCCGTAGGTGGCGCGCAGCTCCTTCAGGGCGGCAAACAAAAAACGGCTGGCTTCCAGGTCTTCCAGATCGTGGCTTTCGGTCTTGCCGTCCACGTAATCGCCCAGGAGCGTCACCAGATCCGGACGGTAGGCGTTCACCGCCTGGACCGCCCGCTCCACCTGCGCCGGCCGCAGGTAGGCCCCGGCGTGAAAATCGGAAAGGGCGCCGATGGTGAAGCCGTCGAGCCCGGCGGGAAGGCCCCGCACCGGGACATCGGCCGCCACCACCTCCAGCTCCTCGGCTTCCGCGCAGCCGTATGCGAAGGCGGTGGCGACGCCTGAGCAGATGACCGAGCGGAGGAGGGTCCGCCGGGAGAGCCAGCCGACCCGCATTCTTCTCTTCTGAATTTCCATGGGCTCCTGGTCGATGGGGCCAACGCCGGTCGTTCCCGACGGGTGGCACGGCTGACAATCTTATCGACAGTCATCCGGGGAGGGCAAGGAAAAACTGTCGGGGCGGAACGCTACAGCTTTGCCGGGGTCCCGCGGGAGGGGCAAGATGACTGTTGAGCATCCAACATCGAGCATTGAACATCCAACGTCGAAAAAGGAAGGTTGGGTGAAAAACTTCTGGACCGCCGGATTCGGCCGCTCGCAAACCGGATCTCTGCTGTGGGGGCGGCAAAGCCCGGATCGGACAGGGCAGGGGCACCGTCATTCGAATTGGGGGGCTCGACCGGGGCGGACCTATCCGCCATCGGGAGGTGGGGGTTTTTGCTTGCATTCGTTCGCGGTTCAGTGTCATCTAGCCGTTCCCCTGCCGGGGATGTGCGCCCAGTGAGCCGCCAATCCCGGCCGGCTCGGCAGAAACCTTCCGCAAACCTTACCCGAACAGGAGATACCGATGACACGCGCAACCGCACGCCACATCCTGGTGGCGACCGAGAAGGAATGTCTGGACATCAAGGCCAAAATCGAGGCCGGGGCCGACTTCGCCGCCATGGCGAGGCAGTACTCCTCCTGCCCCTCGGGCCGCAAGGGCGGCGACCTCGGCTCCTTCCGGCCGGGGGACATGGTCCCGGAGTTCGATGAGGTGGTTTTTTCCGCGGAGCTGCACAAGGTCCACGGGCCGGTGAAGACCCAGTTCGGCTATCACCTGCTGGAGGTCACCAGCCGCAAGTAGGCGTAAGCGGATCGGCTTCAGGTCCCTCCGCCCGGGAAGCATTTTGGCCGTGTGGTCGGCCGGCCCGAGCGGGCTGGCTTCAAGTGGAGAAGGTGGGGGGGCGAGCCTCCGGCCCCCGCAAGGGCGGCGCCGGCAGGTGATGTGGCTGGCCCGGCGCCCTTGTTCTTAGAGCTTGTCCGTAATGAATGCTTTGGTGCTCGCATCTGGCTTTTGGTCGGATTTGGATCCAGCGCGATCCCTGAAAAGCTTATTTGCGGAGAAGCTTCTAGAGCGACAGCGCCAGCCAGACCAGGAGCCCGAAGGCGGCGATCCCGATGATCACCGGTTTGACGGCATTCCACAGGGTGTTTATCTCGTCCGGAGATAATGGCCGCCGCTGGTTTCAGTTGCCCATGATTTTCCCTCCTGCCGGTGCGGAATTGTCTTGCTGCTGCAGGGGATTGTAGCAGTGTCTCCCTGTGGTGGAAATGTGAAAATGGGCTTTTCATCCCAAAATTGTTCCAAGAAGGCCGACCAGCACACGCTCGATCACCCCCTGAAAGGGGCAGCCCCTCCGGAGGGACTGCCGAGCATCTGGGAAGTGAAGGAGCTGCCCAGCGGCGAGTGCACCGGGATTGGCCTAACCTTCGGATGGCCTTTCTTCTGCGGGGCTCGGCCATAGGCCCTTCGCAATTCGCGGCTCGTGGCGCGGAAATGTCTCTTTCAATATGGGGGGTTCCGTTGGCGCAGCCACCGCTAACTGCACACCTTCCTCGATGAGCAACAACTCCCTCCGGCCTGTTTTTCCCTTTTCCTGACGCTGTGTTCTGCCCCGGACCCCGGCGGCAAGGCATCGGTCCTGTACCCGGGAGTTAACAATCGGGAAGCCCGGACCGGGACTTCCCCGCCGGGCCTGATAGCAATTCAGGTGAGAGTTTGACCGCTTACCTCCTTTGCCGTTTGGTGGCACGGCGCATGCTATTTCTCAGCTCAAACGGATTTTGTTCCCTGAGAATCAATTTCATAACAACACCAAAAGGAGAGTGGGCCATGAAAAAGACATTGCTGGGGGTTTCTGTTGTGCTCGGGTTGGCTTTTGCCGGGACGTGCTGGGCGGAAACGGCCGGCAGCGATGTGACGGCGCAGAATGGTTCTACCGCAAACGCGGCCACCACTGCGGTTGACAATTCCAACAACTCGACCAACTCGGTTGAGAATACCAACAAATCGACCAACGCGAGCAACAACCCGGTCAATGTCGATGCGAGCAGCAATCCCTCTGCCGACAAAGGGGTAGCAGCCGGCGCCGACGCCAATGGCGCAGTCAGTGCCACGGATCAAGCCGTGCTCGCCCATGACATCAACACCGCCGACCAGGGCAGCCAAGCTGCGGAGGGCGATGCAGTGAAGGCGGACGAGGGGAGCGCCGCTTCCTATACTGGTGACGCGGCCAATGCCAAGGACAAGGGGGTTTCCCAGGCCGATTCCTCTGGTTCCGCCGCCACCACCGGGGGCATTGCCACTGGCAACAACTCCCCCGTGACCAAGACCGACGTCGAGGTGAAAATCGGCGACATCGCCGTGGCGGCCAGCGTCCTGGACGGCACCGTGAGCGGCAATACCACCACGTACACCAGCAACAACGGTGTAGACAGCTATAACACCATCGATCACGAGTCGTTCTCCGGCGCCGCTGGCATCACCATGACCGCCCAGAACAACGGCACTGCGGGCCAGGTCCAGCAGAGCGCGGCCGTGCAGTCCAACCTGAGCTTCGGCAAATAGGCTGAGCAAAACCGGGCCGGCGGGGCGCAGCCGTCCTGCCGGCCTCGTTCCCAATCCGCGCATGCCCTGGCTCGCGCCGGGCGCATGCCGCACACGGAGGTTGCATCCATGAAACGCCCTCGATGCGCGATTCCGGCGGCGCTCCTGCTGGCCCTGATCGCATGGGGGCCCGGTGCCCGGGCAGCGGGCCCCGCGGACCAGGCCGGCGACTGCCGGTTGAGCGATAAGCCGCTTGCGGATGACGAGCTGGCGACCCTCAGCGGCCGCCAGGGTCTGGACGTGGTGCAGCTCAGCGATGCGGACCAGAAGGCGACCATCAGCGACAACTCGCTGCAGGCCGGCATCAACGGCGCCAATTCCATCGCCAGCGGCTCGTTTGCCGGGGCCTCGGGAATTGCCACCGTGATCCAGAATTCGGGCAATCACGTCATCATCCAGGACTCCACCCTGGTCAACGTGTTCTTCAATCAATAGCCGCTCATCGGCGAAGGTCCCTGGGTTTTCATGAAAACGACATGTCCCCTGGCCAGGAGCGGTTTTATTGGGCTTGCGGCCCTCCTGCTGCTCACCACCCCCCGGGTGGTGGCAGCAGGGTCGGCCCTTATCGACGGCGGCGGCACCTTCAACGTGCCGGTGGTCAGCTTCACGGAGGCCCGCTTCCGCTACGTGGTCAAGCAGCAGTACGATTTCAGCTGCGGCTCGGCGGCGCTGGCCAGCTTGCTGACCTATCACTATGCACGGCCGACCAAGGAGCAGGAGGTGTTCAAGGTCATGTGGGAGCACGGGGACCAGCAGAAGATCCAGAAGGAGGGGTTCTCCCTGCTCGACATGAAAAACTACCTGGCATCGATCGGCTACGATGCGGGCGGGTTCCGGATTTCCCTGGACAAGCTCCGGGAGCTGCGGGTCCCGGCCATCGCCCTGGTCAACCTGAAGGGATACCTCCACTTCGTCGTCCTGAGCGGCGTGAGCGACCGGCACGTCCTGGTGAGCGATCCGGCGGTGGGACTGCGGGAGCTTCCCCGGGCCGCCTTCGAGCAAATGCACAACGGCATCTTTTTCCTGATCCGCAACAGGGCCGATATCGCCCTCCGCTCTTTCAACGAGGAAAAGAGGTGGCGGAGCATAACCCGATCTCCCAACAGCGAGGCCGTCAGCCGATCCAGCTTGGCCGCCTTTACCTTGTCGCTGCCGGCCCGGGGGGATTTCAACTAAATTGCAAGGTGAACGAG
>JAJYKH010000067.1 GCA_021788685.1 Deltaproteobacteria bacterium
TACGAGGAGATCGCCGGTTGGGTCCTGCCCCGGGTGGCGGGCCGGCCGCTCACCATGGTGCGCTGTCCCGAGGGGCAGGCCGGGGAGTGCTTCTACCAGAAGCACCTGAACGAGACGATGCCTCCGACCCTCAAGGGGATCGACATCCGGGAGAAGGACGCGGTGGAGACCTACCTCTATCTCGACGACCTGCCGGGCCTGATCAGCCTGGTGCAGCTGGGGGTGCTCGAATTCCACCCCTGGGGCTCGCGGGTGGAGGATCTGGAGCGGCCCGACCTCATGATCTTCGACCTCGATCCGGGCGAAGGGGTGGCCGGGGAGGCGGTGGCGGATTGTGCCCGGCTGCTGCGCGACCGGCTGGCCGCCTTGGGCTTAACGGGGTTCCTCAAGACCACCGGCGGCAAGGGGCTGCACGTGGTGGCGCCCCTGGTGCCCCGGGCCGGCTGGGAGGAGGTGAAGGAATTCGCCCGGGCGGTGGCCGAGGACGCGGCCTCCAGCGACCCCCGCCGGTACCTCGCCACCATGAGCAAGGCCAAGCGGCGGGGCCGGATCTACATCGATTACCTGCGGAACGCCCGGGGGGCCACCGCAGTGGCCGCCTATTCCACCCGGGCCCGCCCCGGGGCGCCGGTCTCCACGCCCCTCCGCTGGGACGAGCTGGCCGCCGGCCTTCCTTCCCACGCTTACACCATCCGCAACCTGCCCCGGCGCCTCGCCCAGCTTAAGGAAGACCCTTGGGGGGGGCTGGAGGAGGCCCGGCAACCGATTACTCCGGGGATGAAGCAGAAGCTCGGGATGAAACCGTAGGCCCGGTGGTTCCGCCGTCTGCCGATTGGACCGATTCGGCCCGCCCTTTTGACAATCCTTTCCGGCCTCTGGGCTTCGCTGATCCCACGATTTCCGTGTCGCGCCGCCGCCGGGCTGGACACCCGGCGCCCCACTCGGTAATCTGGTGGGATGTTCCAGGCTTGACCTGGGTCAAGGCGGGGTGGATTCCTGCGGGCGTAAAGTGGGGCATGGACAAACTGCTGGCAATGGTGAATGGGTGGAGGCAGGGCCGGGGGATGCATCGCCTGCGCCGGACCGTGCAGGGCGGGTTTGCCCTGTTCTGCCTGTGGGCGGGCTACCGGTTTTACCTCTTTTCCCGGTGGGCGGCCGGCCGCTCCCCGGCATACGTGCCGCGGCCGCCTTCCGTGGAGGCGTTTCTCCCCATCTCCGCCCTGGTCAGCCTCAAGCGGCTGGTGCTCACCGGCCGCTTCGATCCCATCCATCCCGCCGGCCTGACCATCTTCCTGGCGGCCCTCGCGATGGGGCTCCTGCTCCGCAAGGGGTTCTGCGGCTGGATCTGCCCGGTGGGGCTCCTTTCGGACATCCTGGCCGCGGCCGGCCGCCGCCTTCGGCTCCTCAGGCAACCACCGGCCTGGCTCGCTCATCCGCTCCTTGCCCTCAAGTACCTGCTGCTTGCGCTCTTCGCCTTCGCCATCCTGGCGCGGATGGACCTGGCCGCCATCGAGTCCTTCCAGCTCTCGCCCTACAACCTGGTGGTGGATGCCAGGATGCTCGCCTTCTTCCTGGCGCCCTCCGCCGCAAGCCTCTGGGTGATGGGCGGGCTGGTGGGGGCCTCCCTGCTCCTGCGGAGCTTCTGGTGCCGCTTCCTGTGCCCGTACGGCGCCCTCCTGGGGCTCCTGGCGCTGGCCGGCCCGGTGGCGGTGCACCGGAATCCCGGCAAGTGCCTCGATTGCCGGAAATGCGAGCGGGTCTGCCCGGCCGCCCTTCCCGTGTCGCGAAAAGAAACGGTCCGCAGCCCCGAATGCATCGGCTGCACCGAATGCGTGGCCGCCTGTCCCGCCCCGGATTGCCTGACCGTGAAGGCCGGGCGCCGGCCCCTGCCGCCGCTGGCCCTCCCCCTGGCCGTCCTCGGGGTCTTTTTCGCCTTCTGGGTCTGGGCCGTGCTCAGCGGCCACTGGCAAACCCAGGTGCCGCTGCCGCTCCTCCAAAAAATATACGCCCTGGCTTTGACCGGGGTGGCCCACCCCTGAGAAGGCGACCTCGCTTCCTTCTCGCTGAGACTTGCCCCTGCGGCTTCCCGTCCTTACTGCGCCGCCCGGCAGAGCTCGAGGAGCCGTTTCGCGAAGGCCGGACCGGCCCCGCTCTCTTCGTGCTTGAAGAAGGCGAAGACCGCCCGCCACTCCTGGGAGAGAATCGTCCGCGCCCAGCCGCGGAGCGCCGCTTCCGGGTAGCTCCTCCGGCGGAGCCGCAGATAGCCCCAATCCGCGGTGGGCACGAATCGGCCGAGCTCTTCCCGGTCGCCGTCGGTCCAGCAGAGGGCCCACCCGTGCCGGTGCAGGATTTCATAGATCCCGTCGTCGAGCCAGGAGGGGTGCCGGAATTCAAAGGCGATCGGGAGGCTGCCGGGGAGGAGCTCCGCGAACCCCTCCAATAGTGGCCGATTCTTCGGGAAGGAAGGGGGCAATTGGATGAGGACCGCCCCCAGCCGGTCGCCCAGGAAGGCGGCCCTTTCGAAGAAGGAGGCCACCGCTTTTTCTTTCCCCAGCAAGGGCGCAAGGTGGGTGATGGTGCGGGGGGCCTTGAGGGCGAACCGGAACCCGGGCCCCACCTGTCCGGCCCAGGCCGCGAGCCCCCCGGGGCGGGGCAGGCCGTAGAAGGTGGCGTTGATCTCCACCGCCGGCAGGTGCTCGCCGTAGAATTGCAGCATGTCGCGCGGGGCCAGCCCTTTCGGGTAGAACCCCCTCCGCCACGCCCGGTAGCTATAGCCGCTGGTGCCGATCAAAAGCTCCATCGGAAGCCATCCTCGCCGGGCGGCCGGTCAGACTTCGAGTCGTTCGGCCAGCACCTTGGTCTGGAGGGGGAGCTTGATCAAAAAAGTGGTGAGGCCGTTTTCCGCGGTGATCTCCATCCGGCCGCGGTTGGCCTGGACGAACCGGTAGATGATGCCGAGCCCCCGCCCCTTGCCGAGCCCCTGCCGGGCCTGCTCCAGCTGTCCGGAAGGAATCTCGCCGGTGTTGGTGATCTCCAGGCAGGCCATGTCGTCTTCCCGGTAGCACCGCAGGGCCAGGAGGCCTCCTTTTCTGGGGATGGCCTTGGTCGCATTGTTGAGGAGGTTGTCGAGCACCCGTTCCAGGGCGTACGGCGGGCAGGAGACGAGCAGGTCCGGCTCCAGCTCCGGGTGCTTGATCTCGATGTTCGCCCGTTTCGATTCCCGGATCACCTCCCTGTTGAGCAGGAACCGTTCCCGGGCCTCCCGGCCCAGGTCCACCACCTCCTCGCGACCCTCGCCGCCCAGGGTGATCGCCAGGTCCTGGAGGCGGGCGGCCTCCTCGGCCAGGATGTCCAGGTAGGAGGCCAGCTTGGCGCGCACCGGCTCCAGGTCCTGGCTCGCCAGGAGCTTGCGCGCCCGGCTGGCGAACCCGGCCAGGGCGATCGCCGGGTTTTTGATGTCGTGGAGGATGTCCCCCAGGTATTCGAGCTTGGAGGCCTTCATGATCTCCTTGCCGAAGAAAATCAGAAGCTCGATTTCCTCGTCCGTGAAGAATTCCTTCTGCTCCGAGGCATAGAAGGTGAGCAGGTGGCGGACGGTGCCGTCCACCCGCAGGGGGACGAGCAGGATGGAGTGGATCTGGTGCCGCTCCACGTACTCCCGCATGCCGGGGCTGGTGAGGCTGCTCCGGCGGGGGTCCTTGAGCAGGATATAGTTCTCCTCCACCCGCTCGCGGGGGCGGTCGCCCGGCTCGGCCCCGTGGATGGCGGCGATGAAGTAGGGGTGGTGCCGCACGGTGAAGGCGTAGCTGATCTCGTGGTAGGTGAGGTCCAGGGGGTAGGCGGCCTCCAGGTGGATGTACCGCTGGTCCTCGGAGACGGTGAAGAGCGAGCAGCTCTGCACCTGCATGAGCTCGCCCAGCTCGGGGATGAGCAGCAGGAAGAGGTCCCGGAGCTTGATCGCTTCCCGGTTGCTCAGCTTGACGAAGACCTTGTTGCTGATCTTCTCCTTGCGCTGGTTGAGCTCCTGCAGGTCGAGGATCTTTCTTTTGGCCACCACGTAGCTTACCCGGCGGGCAAGCATCTCGGCGTGGATGCGCTCCAGGGAGTCGAACTGCCGGTCCTCCTCCCGGTAGTAGATCTGGAGGGAGCCGAGGAAATCGTGCGCGGGACCCATGAAGCGGGGGATGGGCATGGGCACCGCCAGAAGCGAGCGGAACCCTTTCCGGTGGACGATTTCCTTGTCCTTGTAAAGCGGGTCCTTCAGGATGCTCGGCACCGCGATGCTGCGGTTTTCCCGCACCACCTTGCCGGCGATGGAGTTTTCCACCGGGATGGCGGCCAGCCGCTCGTAGCCGCCGAAACCGGAGGCCCCGAAGCTGAGCATCTTGAGGGACTTGGGATCGAACAGCCGGATGGAGGCGGCCTCGGCGTTGACGCACTCCGCGATGCGCGCGGCGGCGATCTCCAGCAGCCGCTTGAGCGGCAGGCGGGGGTCGATCCCCATCACCTCCTCCGCCTCCTGGATGGTGGTGGAGATGAAGGCGATCAGGTATTCCTTCTCGGCCCGGATGAGCTCGGCCCGTTCTTCCTCGCTGAGGTCCAGCTTGCGGGCGAGGGAATGATCCCGCAAAAACTCGCTGTATTTTTTTTCCATGGACCGTTCCGGGTGCGCCAATGTCCTCGAAATCCGCCGCTGACATTCTAGCACACGCGGAAGGGCGGGGGCAAAAATCCTGGCAAGGGATCAGCTCTTCACGGCCGGGCCGGGGCGGCCCAGGGCCCGGCTGAGGACAGCCGCGAATTCATCCAGGTTGAACGGCTTGAGGAAAAGCTCCCTGATCCCGATCTGGCGGGCGTGCTCTTCGTCCATGGTTTCGCTGAACCCGGTGGTGAGGACGATGGGCAGCCCGGGGCGGATGGCGAGGAGCTGCCGGGAAAGCTCCTCGCCGGTCATCCCCGGCATGGTCTGGTCGGTGACCACCAGGTCGAAGCGGTCCGGCGCGGCCCGGAAGGCCTCCAGGGCCTGCCTGCTGTCGGTGAGCACCTGCACCTCGCAGCCGAGCTTTTCGAGCAGCCGGCCTCCCAGGCGGGCAACCAGCTCTTCGTCGTCCACGAACAGGACCCGGCTGCGGAGGCGGGGCAACGACGCCGCCTCCGGGAGGGACTCCCGGGCGGTGAGGCGCGGCAGCAGCGGCAGCAGGACCTGGAACGTCGTCCCCCGGCCGGGGGCGCTCTCCACCAGGATGGCGCCGCCCGCGCCCTTCACGATGCCGTGCACCACCGCCAGCCCCAGGCCGGTTCCCTCGTCCTGTTTCTTGGTGGTGAAGTAGGGCTCGAAGATCCGGGCCATGGTGGCCTTGTCCATGCCGTGGCCCGAATCCCGGACGGTCAGGCAGGCGAAGGGGCCGGGCGTGAGGCCGGGCTGGCCGGCGGCGGCCTCTTGGCCGACCTGCCGCAATTCGAGTCCCACCTCCAGGAGGCCCCCGTCGCGCATGGCTTGGTAGGCATTGGTGCAGAGGTTCATCAGCACCTGGTGGATCTGGGTGGGGTCGGCCATGACCGGGCCGCAGCCCGGGTCGATTTCCTGCCGGATTTCGATGGTGGCGGGCAGGGTTTCCCGGAGGAGGGTGAGCGCCTCGGTGATGACCGGCTGGAGCTGCACGGGGCGGCGGACCTGCTCGGTCCGGCGGCTGAACGTGAGGATCTGGCGGACCAGGTTGGCCGAGCGTTTGGCGGTCCTGGCGATCTCCTCGATGTGCTCGCGGAGGGGGCTGTCCGGGGCGGTTTCGAGCAGGGAGAGCTGGGCGTAGCCCAGGATGCCCGTCAACATGTTGTTGAAGTCGTGGGCGATCCCCCCGGCCAGGGTGCCGATGGCCTCCATTTTCTGGGCGTGCTGGTACCGGGCGGCGAGGAGCTTGAGCTCGGTCACGTCGCGGACCACCTCGACGCCGGCCACGATCTTCCCGGCGGCGTCCCGGATCGGGCTTGCCGAGACCTCGATATGCATGCCGCCCCTGGCCGTGATGGCCGTGGTTTCCCGCCGGTGCACCTTGCCGTCTTGGAAGCAGGCGGCGAGCTGGCAGTCGTCGCACACGGCATCCCGGCCGTGGTACGCCCGGTAGCAGTGCTCGCCGCGGTGGTCGCCCTGGTTATCCCGGTGGGCGTCGTTCTGATACAGGATGCGGAAATCGGTGTCCTGCACCGTGAGACCGTCGTCCAGGGCGGCGAGGACCGCCTCCATTTTGTTCTTTTCCTGCTGGAGGGCTTCCTCGGCCCGGCGGTGCTCGGTGATCTCCCGGGTGAGCTGGAGGTTCGATTGCAGCAGCTCGGCGGTCCGCCGGTCGATCTGCTGCTCGAGGTGGTCGCGGTAGCGGGTCAGCTCCTCCTCGATTTGGCGGCGCTCCGTGATCTCCTGCTGAAGCTCCTCGCGCTTGGCCTCGACCTGCAGGCGGGCGAGGCCGTTTGCGGCGATCATGGTGGCCAGGGAGGAGAGATACCCCAGCGCCAGGCGGAACTCTTCCTCGTTTACGACCGGCACCTGCCGGATGGCTTCCAGGTAGCTTTCCGGATCGAGTCCGTAACGTTCGGCCTGGGCGTGGAAGAAATCGAAATCGGGCGGGGAGAAGAGAACCTGCCCGGTGAGGATGTTGGCCCAGTGCCGGCCGTCGATGATCACCGGGGTGGCGCCGTCGATCAGACCGTTGCCGCAGCGCTCGATGTTGACCTGGCCCGGGGCGGTAAGGCCCTGGGCCAGCCGCCCGTTGCTTTCCCGGCAGAAGCGGCTCGCTTCGAGGTGGGAACGGTGGAGGGTGCAGACGGCGCGCCAGCCGACCCCGGGCACCAGGGTTTCCCCGGTGACGTGATCGCGGATCCCCACGGGAAAGCTGGTGATACGCCAGAATTGGTTAAAAAGGAGCCGGAGCTCGCCGAGGTCGACGAGGTCCTCGAAGCGATAGCCGCTGCTGTCCATCCCTCCCCCCCTTTTCCATCCCGGATCGTTCCGGGATGGTCCCCTTGTGTGTTACGGGATGAGCAATGTAATTGTCAAGGGAAATTGGGGGGTGTTCCATTTAAGCCAAGGCCTCCTCCCTGACCGCCTCCGTGCAGATGGACGCGAAGTCGATGGGATCGAGGCTGGCCGGGCCGACCAGCAGGCCCGAAACCTGGTCGAGGTCGAGGTAGGTCCTGACGTTGTCGGGCCGGACCGGGCCGCCGTAAAGGACCGGCCGGCCGGGGGCCAGGGCGGCGATATCAGCCACGGCCTTGCCCGCATCCCGCGGGGAGATCGCGGCGGTCGGGCCGGGAGGGACATAAGGGTCGTAGGCCAGGATGAGCCTTTCGAGATTGACGTCCTCAAGGGCGGCCATCTGGGCCCGGGCATAGGAGGGATCGAGGCAGAGAATGGGGGTGATCTCGGCCGCGACCGCTTCGCTCACCTTGTTGGCGATCTCCTGGTGGGTTTCGTGGAAGTAGCGGCGCCGCGAAAAATGGCCGAGGATGGCGAAGTTGGCAATTCCCCGGATCATTTCCGCGGCGATCGCCCCGGCGTATTCCCCGAACGGGAAGGGCGAGAGGTCCTGGACCGCAAGGGCGAGCCCGTCGGGCTTGTACCTGCCGATGGCGTTTTTCAGGTCGTGCAGGAAGACGAACGGCGGGGCCACCACCACCTCCACCCCCGGCCGGGGGGTGTAGTAGTGGGAAAAGTCCTTGAGCCACTGCTCGGCCGTTTTGAAGGTGGCGTTGGATCCCCAGTTGGCGACGATGTAGGTGGTCATGGCGCGAGCCCTCCGTTGTTTTGAGCTGTCAGCTGTCAGCGATCAGCCAGAGGCAACCATGGCAGGCAGAAGTCGGGGAATTCCAGGCTGGCTGAATGCCAAAGCCGAGGCTTTGCCGGTCTCGCAAAAAACCGCTCCGCCGACGGTTCAGTCGTGTAGCTTGTTGTTTCCACGTTTCCGCCCGCCAGGGCTCGGGGGTTTTTGCGAGAACATCAGGCGTTCGTTCCTCCCCTCATTATAGGGTTGAAGAGCGGGAAAGGCAAAAGGGGAGCGTGCACCCCCTTTTGTCATCAGCGGTCTGATTGAGATACGAGGAGGAAAACGGCGGACCCCGGGTGAAGCGCTGGGCAGAATCGGGGGCTGATCGCTGGCCGCTGGCAGCCGAAGGCTGCCGATCACTCCTCCACGAACCGGTGGATGGGAAAGCGGAGGGTCGCCGCCGTGCCCTGGCCTTCCACGCTTTCCAGGGTGAGCGCGCTGCCGGGGTGGTCGTCCATGATCCGCTTGCAGACGCAGAGGCCGAGGCCGGTCCCCTGGCGCTTGGTGGTGAAGAACGGCGTGAAGACCCGTTCGCGGAGCTCGGCGGGGATGCCCGGGCCGTTGTCGGCCACGGTCAGCTCGGCATAGCCGTCCACGGTGGCGAGGGCGAGCAGCAGGGAGCCGCCGGCGGGGGCGAGGGCCTCCATGCTGTTTTTGATCAGGTTGAGGAGCACCTGGAGGAGCTTCTCCCGGTCGCCCATGATGAGGGGCCGCGGCCCCTCCAGCCGGAGCTCGAGGGCGATGTCCCGTTCCTCGCAGTCCGCCTTGACCAGCCGGAAGGCCTCCCGCAGCAGCTCGCCGGCATCGATGGTCTCGGCGGCCTGCTTCCGGGGCACGTACAGGTTGCGCAGCTCGGCCAAAAGGTGCTCCAGCCGCTCCACCTGCGCCAGGATGTCGGCCAGCCGGCGGCGCGCCTCCTCCTCCCTGACCGTCCGGTGGAGCCGCCGGGCCCAGCCGCCGATCATCACCAGGGGATTCTTGATCTCGTGGGTGATCTCCGCCACCACCCTCCCCAGGAGGGCCAGCCGCTCCGCCTGGGCTACCTGCCGCTGGAGGCCGCGGGTCTCGGCCATGTCCCGGATGAGGGCGGTGAAGAAGGTGCGGTGGTCGATTTCGGCCACGGAAAAGGAGATCAGGGCGGGGAACCGTTCGCCGCTCCTCCGGATGCCGGTCAGCTCGGCTTCCCGGCCGGTGAAGGGCGGCTCCCCGGCCGGCAGATACTGCTGCACGGCCAGGGGGTGGGACTCCCGGTGCTCCGGGGCGAGGAGCAGGCACAGGTCGCGGCCGAGCACCTCCTGCCGCGCGTAGCCGAACATCTTCTCGGCCGCCCGGTTGAAGAAGAGCACCCGGTGCTCCGCGTCGATGGTGATGAACGCCTCGTTGGCGTTCTCCACCGCCTCGTGGAGGATGGTCAGCTCCTGGATGTCCTGCATTGAAATGCAATGGATAATGGACAATGGATAATGGACAACGGACAATCCCTCTTTCCATTATCAATTATCCATTATCAATTATCCATTGCTCATTTGGAGCTGCTGCAGGTGGCGGTAGAGCCCGGCGCGGGCCATGAGCTGGTCGTGGGTGCCCTGCTCGGCGATGCGTCCCTTGTCCATGACGATGATCCGGTCCGCCCGGCGGATGGTGGAGAGGCGGTGGGCGATCACCAGGCTGGTGCGGCCGGCAAGCGCGGTGCCGATGGCCTGCTCGATCTTCCTCTCGGTTTCCGTGTCCACGTTGGCGGTGGCCTCGTCGAGCACGAGAATCCGGGGATCGCGGGCCAGCACCCGGGCAAAGGCGAGCAGCTGCCGCTGCCCGGTGGAGAGCTCGATCCCCCCCTCGCCGATCGGCGTGTCCCACCCCTGGGGCAGGCGGGCCACCGTTTCGGCGAGCTGGGAGTCCCGGAGGATGCGCGCGAGGTCGGCATCGGGCAGCTCGCGGTCCAGGAGGACGTTCTCCCGGAGGGTGGCGGGCATGATGTACACCTCCTGCATCACGAGGCCGATCTGCCGGCGCAGCCAATCCGGGTCGAGGCGGGAAAGCTCGGTGCCGTCCAGGCGGACGCTGCCCTGCCCCGGGTCGTAGAAGCGCTCCAGGAGATTGATGATGGTGGTCTTGCCGGCCCCGGTGGGGCCTACGATGGCCACGGTCTCGCCGGGGGCCACCACAAGCGACAGCTCGCGGATGATCGGCTGCTCCGGGTCGTAGGCGAAGGAGACCCGGTCGAGCACCAGCGCTCCTTTCACGGCCGCGGGGCGGAGGGGCGAGGCGGGGAGGGACAGCCCGCTCCGGGTGTCGAGGAGCTGGAACAGCCGTTCCGCCGAGGCCATGGCCGACTGGACGATGGAATATTTCTGGGACAGCTCGCGCATGGGCTGGAAGAAGAGCCGCATGTAGGAGAGAAAGGCCACCAGCATGCCGATGGTCATCCGGCCCTTAAGGATCTCGCTGCCCCCGTACCAGATGATGAGCCCGTTCGAGAAGATGTTGAGGGTCTCGATGAAAGGCATGAACACCCCGTAGATCTTGATCTGGTGGAGGGCCTTTTCGAAGAAGGTCTGGTTGATCGCCGCGAACCGCAGCCCGGTGTCGCCCTCGCGCAGGAAGAGCTGGATCACCGCCATGCCGGAGAGGGATTCCTGGAGGAAGGCGTTGATGCGGGCCAGGTGGGTGCGGATGGCCCGGAACGCTTCCCGGGCCATGCGGTTGAACCAGGTCATGTTGAGGAGGATGAGCGGGATGAAGAGGCTCAGGACCAGGGCGAGCTGCCAGTTCATCCAGAAGAGCAGCACCAGGATGCCGCCGAAGCGGATGAAGTCGTTGAAGAGGGTGACGATCACCGAGGTGAACATCTCGTTCATGTTCTGGATGTCGTTGGTGAGGCGGGTT
>JAJYKH010000068.1 GCA_021788685.1 Deltaproteobacteria bacterium
CGTCACCTTTTACAGCAAGGAGGGCAAGCCGCTGACCACCCAGGCGGCGCGGCCGGCCGGCATCGAGGTGATCCGGAAGGACATCCGGTTCGAGGGGGAAAGCGTCGGCCATGTGGAGCTGGGCCTGAGCTTCGCATCGGTTGACAAGGCGCGGGAAGAGGTGTCCAGCCGCATCGCGGCCCTGGTTGCCAAAACCGACGATGACTTGGCAAGCTCCTCCCGGACCCTGTTGGGGGCCATTTCCGTTGCGGCGGTCCTGGGGATCATCCTCCTGGGAGGGGGAATCCACCTCTGCCTGTCGTTTTTCGTGATCGGACCTCTCAAGACGATCATGGACCGGCTCGACAAGGCGGCCCAACAGGTGAACGCGACCTCCGACCAGGTTTCGGCCGGCAGCCATCAGCTCGCGGAAGGATCCTCCCAGCAGGCGGCGGCCCTGGAGCAGACCTCCTCCTCCCTGGAGGAGATGGCAGCCGCCACCAAGCAGAATGCCGAGCATGCCATCCGGGGCGATGCGCTCATGAGGGATGCCGACGCGGTCCTCGGCAAGGCCAAGGAGTCCATGACCCGGCAGACCGCGGCCATGGCGGAGATCTCCAAGGCCAGCGAGGAGACTTCGAAGATCATCAGGACGATCGACGAAATCGCCTTCCAGACCAACCTGCTCGCCCTGAACGCGGCGGTGGAGGCAGCCCGGGCCGGAGAAGCCGGGGCCGGCTTCGCGGTCGTGGCCGACGAGGTCCGGAACCTGGCCATGCGGGCGGCGGAAGCGGCGAAGAACACCGCCGTTCTCATCGAAACCACCACCCGGAAGGTCGGAGAAGGGGAGGAGATGGTCAACCGGACCAACGGGGACTTCGCCGAAGTGGCCAAGATCGTAATCAATGTGGAGAGCCTGGTGGCCGGGATTGCAGGCGCCTCCAAAGAGCAGAGTCAGGGCATCGAGCAGATCAACAAGGCGATTGCGGAAATAGACAAGGTCACCGAGGAAACAGCGGCCGGCGCGGAAGAATCGGCCGGCGCCTCCGAAGAGATGACGGCCCAGGCCGAAAGCCTCAAGTCACTGGTCCAGGACTTGATGGCCCTGGTGAAGGGCGGCTCCCTTCGGGCAGCAGCCCGTGGGGGCTTGACCTCCATTCCCGGGGGAGCCGACCCGCGGCCGTCCGGATGGCGGGAGAAGCCGGCCCGGGTCCACGGGCCCCACCTTCCGGATGCGAAAAAGCTCCTGCCCGGAAATATCTCCGGGAACGGGCAGCCCCGGAAATCCGCCGAAGAAGTCATCCCTCTTAAAGAAAAAGAAGAATACGAGGACTTTTGAACCGGAGGAGCCCGGCGGCATTCTCCTGCCGCCGGGCTCCATCGAGCTGTCGATCTTTTCCTCAAGTTGGGCGCCAATTCACCAGTCCGGCGCCTCCCTTCCCGAGTGCTTGGGTTTTCCCTTCGTTTCCCCGGCTTTTTTGCATCGACAGAAAAGACATGTGGTATTCACCGCGGTAGCGTTGAAGCGGTGGAATGGCCTGGGGCCGGTCCTCACCCGACCGGCGGACAGGATTTTGCGGCGGGAAAGGCGGGACGGCCCGAATCACCGGCCTCTCGGGGCTGGAGGGCAATGCCGATGCCGGCCAGCTCCTGAACGACCAGTTTCGTGAGGGTATCGATGGCCGCGGCCACCTCGGGTGACAGATCGAGCCCGGGATCGAGCCGGGCCGGCTCGATCCCGAAGAGGAGCAGGTGCGGGGGCAGGCCGTCGGTCATGGCCGCCACGGCGAGCACATCCGAGAGGCCGATCTGGTGGGGGGAGATGCGGGTGCGGAAGAAGGCGGGCGGGTTGGTGAGCTCGATCCGGGAAACGGTGCCCGGCTCCTTGCCCGACTTGACCGCGTCGATCAGGAGCACGTGGCTCCGGCCCTTGAGACAGGGCAGGAGGGCGAGCCCCATGGTGCCGCCGTCCACCGCCTCCACCTCGGGCGGCAGATGGTAGCGGGCCTGCAGCCGCTCCATCGTCCTGATCCCCGCCCCCTCGTCCGACAGGAGGATGTTGCCGATCGCCAGGACGAGGATGCTCAGCTCGCTGGCTTGGCCGGAAGAGGGCATCGTTAATGGGTGATGGACAATTGATAATGGACAACGGATGTAAGTCTTAATTATCCATTGTCCATTATCAATTGTCCATTAAAGGTGATGTCAAGACTTTCTGAGGTCCAGGGTCGTCATGACCAGGGCCACGATAGGGGCCACCAAAGCGAGGGCGATGACGGCGGCCTGGCGGGGGAGGGCGGGATCGGCGAGCAGATGCCCGATCAACCCGCCCTGGCCACCGGACAGCATCCGGGGGAGCACAAAGAGGAGCGGCAGGGTCAGGGCTGCCAGAACGCCTTCGCTGATCAGGAGCTTCCGGCCGAAAATGCGCGCGCCGGTCAGGATCTCCTTGACCCAGACCATGCGCGTGAAGATGGGATCGAGGCCGGCGACGATCTCCTGCGCCATCCGGTGCGCCGCCACCGCGGCGTGGTAGTCGTTGCCGGAAGGCTTGGCGAGCAGGGTGCGGGCCTCCTCCAGCTTGCGCTGGGCGACGGCCAGGCTGTGGACGAAGCGGGTGAAGAGCGGCTTGGCGGGATAGCTCTTCCAGAAGATGTAATAGTTGTACCTGGCGGTGGTCACCCGGTCGAGCTCATCGAGCAGCCGGTCGGCCTTTTCGTTCCACAGCCGCTGGCAGGTCGTGGCGAGCACCTGGGAGCCGCGGATGACGTCGAAAAAGGCGAAATAGGTCCCCTTGCGGTGCTGCTCCCTGATCCGGTCCAGGGCTTCCTGGTTCGCCTGGAGGGTGGGATCGCCGGCGGGCAGCCAGGTCGTTAGCTCCTCGCAGGCGGCCTCGGCCTCGGCCAGCTTTTCGCCCGCGGTCTGGATCTGGGCGTCGAACTGGGCGGAGAGCAGATTTTCCGCCACCCCCTGGATCGGCAGCAGGACCGGATCGAGAAGGGCGGTGAGAAAGAACCTCCGGTGGTTCTGAATCAGCTCCTGGAGCTGCTTGTGGACCTTCCCCCGGAAATCCTCGCGCACCATCACCTGGAGGCGGGCGTAGAGGATCTCCGGCACATCCCCGAACAGGGAGGCGGCGTGGCTGCTGACCTGGTTGGCCTTCCAGAGGTCGCCCTGAAGGGTGACCTGGCGGATGAGCAGCAGGTTGGCGTAGACCCGCTCCTTCTCATGGCTGGCCATGGCGAGGGCCGACTCGAGGAGAGTGCCGGCATCGCTCTCGCGTCCCAGCTCGAGGGCACGGAAGGCCTGGGCGATCTTGGCGTAAAACAGCTTGCCTTCCCGCCGCATCCGGCCTTCCTCGAAAAACTCCTCCGCCTTGCCGTACTGGCCCACCCGCAGGCAGTCGAGTCCCATGTTGAAGCTGCGGCTGTCGATCTCGGTCTTCTTCTCCTTCTTGATCTCCTGCCAGCTGACCCCAGGGTTGAAGGCCAGGTACCACAGAAACCGGATCTGGTAGGGGAGAAACACATCATAGTACGCGAGCAGGGCCTGCAGCTTCCGGTCTTCCCGGAGCCGTTCCGGGGCGACCCCGGTGGTGAGCGCTTCGAAGAGCGTTTTCTGGTCGGCACAGGCCTCCTTGTAATTGGCGGCCAGCTCGGCGAACGGCTGGTACCCCGCCTCCGGCAGCCCCTGGGTGTCCATGGTGAGCTTTTTGCTGGGGCAGGCGGCCGGCTTGTGGCTTTTGCGGCCGCAGTAGAAGCACTCCTGGTATTTGCCGCGGAGGGCGAGGTCGCGATAGGGGAACAGGGTCTCCACCCTCACGACGGCCCTATCGGCCATTTTCAGCGCCAAGAAGCCTTTTTCCTCGGCGGCGAAGGAATGCTCGGGCAGCTCCTTGTTTTCCATGAGCCGGTCCCACTGGAGCTTGAGGGCGCGGGTGACGTAGACCGTCTCCAAGTCCAGGCCGTCCCAGAGGTCGGCCCCCGGGTCCCCCAAGGTCAGCATCTCCTTTTCCTTGTGCGCCAGATGGAGGACGAGCTGGACGGGGAGGGGGTCCTTCCAGGCGGCCTTGGCCCTGGCCTGCTCCAGGGCGGCAAACAGGTTGGCGAGGGCGATGTAGGGGTGGGAGTAGAGGTAGATCAGCAGGTCGTCGCTGCTGTTTTCGTCGAGAAGGCCGCGCTCCTGGAGCAGATCGCGGATGGATTGCTTGAAGTCAGCCCATTTGGGGCCCATGAGCCCCTTGCCTTTGTGGGCCGGGAAATGGGCGATGATCAGGGTGGAGGAGTCGGCGGCCACGGTGCCCTTGATCTCTTCGGGTCGGCGAAACCGGATGCGGAGGTCGGGAGGACCGATCACGGCATCGGAGCGCCGATCCGGCCGTCAGTACATCCATCTTCCTGTCGGGAGTGGTATTCTAGTGCGGACGGGAGGGGAAGTCAAAGCTTTGCTCGCGGAAGCGCAGAGCGCTTCGCTTGGTTTGGAGGCTTGAGAACAGTAACCGGTAACGAGTGACAAGTAACGAGTGGATGTGCCTTTTCCTCGTTACCTGTCACTTGTCACTCGCTCTTGCCTCCAACCTCGAGCAGGGAATCGATCTCCGCCAGGGAGAGCGATACCGGCAGCTCCCGCTCCCGCCACCGGGGGTGGCCAAGGCGGGCGGCAGGGACCGCCACCAGCCTGCCCGCGTGGCCGGCCGCCACCACCAGGGAGCGGATGGCCCAGCCGGCTTCCTCGACCAGGAAGTCGTCCACCCGGCCGGCATCGCCGTCTGCGGCCATGAGCCGGCACCTTCTGGCCTCGGCCAGCCGCCGCAGGTGAGGGTCCTCGAAGTGCTCCGCCGGGGCGGCGAGGTCGTCGTCCATGGAGCCGATGGGCTCCAGGGGATATTCGGGCGGCGGCATCGGCGGGACCGAGGTGAAGCCCCCGGCGGGCCAAGCCGCGGGCCAGCCGTAAAAAATATAAAGCTCCTGCTCCCGCTGCCGGGTGATGGGCTTCAGGGTGTCGATTTCCGGGCTCCGTTCGATCTGCTCCCGGGTGAGGTCGAGGCCGATCCTTCTCTTCTCCCAGGCCACCGACCGCACGGCCGCGGGCGAGGCCAGGATCTTTCGTCCGAACAGCCACCCGCCGATGTCGATCACCAGGTAGCGGACGGTCCAGTCCCGGTCGTCGAAGAACAGGTCGGCCACCGTGCCGGCCTCGCCGTCACTGGTGACCGCCGTTGCCTTGTTGAGGAGGGAGAGGGGCCGGAGCATGGATTCCTTTGACAAGGGGGAAAATTCTTTTAGGCTGATGAGTGGCAGTGACGAGTGACAAGTGACGAGCTTGAAGCAGGAGCACGTGTTACTTGTTACCCGTCACTTGTCACTGCTCTTCAATTGTACGAAGCAAAGATGCAGCGGTTCAAGATGAAAGGAGACCGGGTGAGGATGACCGCCGGGAAGAGCCGGACCGGGCGCATGGTGAAGATCCTGGAGATCCTGGGCTCCCAGCCGGCCGCCACCATGCTGGGGGACATGGCCCGGAGGTACGACCCGTTCCGGATGCTGATCGCCACCATTCTCAGCGCCCGCACCACCGACGAGGTCACCTATCCCCTGGCCGAGGAGCTGTTCCGGGTCTACCCCACCCCGGAGGCACTGGCAGCGGCCGATCCGCTGGAGGTTGAAAACCGCATCCGGCGGATCGGCTTCTACCGCAACAAGGCGAAGAACATCATCGCCACGGCCCGCATCATCGTCGATGAATACGGCGGCCGGGTGCCGGCGGACATGGCGAACCTCCTCAAGCTCCCCGGCGTGGGGCGGAAGGTGGCCGGCTGCGTGCTGGTCTATGCCTTCGGCCAGGATGCCATCCCGGTGGACACCCACGTGCACCGGGTGGCCAACCGCATGGGGTTGGCGCGCACCCTCCTCCCGGAGCAGACCGAGCAGGAGCTGATGCGGATCACCCCCCGGCCGTGCTGGCAGAAGGTGAACGACCTCTTCGTCTGGCACGGCAAGACCACCTGCAAGCCGCGCAAGCCCGAGTGCTACCGGTGCGTGGTCGTTGAATGGTGCGATTATGGGCCGAAGAATCTGGCGCCCTGATCGTTGGTGCCGGAGGTTTTTGCGGGATCATCAGGGCTCGGCTGTCAATTTTTTCAGAAACCAGGTCAGATTGCAGGAAACCGTTTTTTCGCCCTCAACCACATTCGGTGTTTGCGAAATCAGAAAGCATCGCGTGGCGCCGATCATCCCCGCGGTCTTCTGCAAGCGGGAAAGGTCCCCGTGCCCCGGATTGGCCGTAAGCTTCACCTCGATGGCCCAGCGCTCCGCGGCCCGTTCCAGCACCAAGTCCAGCTCGTATTGGTCGCTGGTCCGCAGGAAAGAGCTCTCGGAATGCTTGCCGGCACCATTGAGGGCGCCGAGGATCTGCTCGATGACAAAGCCTTCCCAGCTGGCCCCCACCCAAGGCTGCAGCAAAAGGGTTTCCCGCTTGTCCACCCCCATTAGCGCATGCAGCAGGCCGGAGTCCCGCCAGTAGATTTTCGGCGACTTGACCAGCCGCTTGCGAATGTTCCCATGATACGGCGGCAGACGGCGGATCAGGAAAGCACCCTCCAGGTAGTCCAGGTAGCTGTTCACGGTCTGATAGTTGAGGCCCATGCTTTGGCCCACCTGCGAGGCATTCCAGGTCTGGCCGTGCACGGCGGCGAGCATCCTGGCCAACCGGCGTGTGACCTGCGGCTTTGCCGGCAGTCCCCATGCGGGCAGATCACGCTGGATCAACAGAGAAAGATAATCGTCCTGCCACTGCGGGAACTTTTCAGGCTGCAGCACGCCGCCATCGGGATAGCCACCGCACAGCCACAGCCGTTCCCGCGCATCCGCGGCGGGCAGCTCGCCAACCAGGAAGGGGGTCAGCTCCACCACCGACAGGCGGCCGGCCAGTGATTCGGAAACCTGCGCCATCAGGCTTGGCGCAACCGATCCGAGCAAGAGAAACCGGCCATGGCGCCGGCGGTCGGCATCGATCTGCCCTCGCAAGCGGCTGAACATCTCGGGCCAGGCTTGTGCTTCATCGAGGATGATCAGGCGTTCGCCGGCAGTGAGCTTAAACCACTCGAGATCGAGGCGAAGCCGATCCGCCTCCTGCTCCAGGTCGAAATAGGCTCCGGCGAACGACCGTGCCAGAGTGGTCTTGCCGCACTGGCGTGGTCCGACAAGTGCTACCGCCGGGTAATCGGCCAGGCGGCGGATAAGCTGGGTGCTGTATCGCCGGATCATGTTTTGCATTTTAACATTAGATTGTTAATTTGCAAGAAAGGGGGCCTGCGCTCCGGAGCGAGTGTCAATGCGCTCGCTATGCGGCTCGAAGCAAACCATTCTCGCTTTCCTCCCCACGAGCTTGACTGGACGGGGGGAATGGGATAGAGGGAGAAAGCGCTACCCTGCGGCAACCGTAGAGGAAAGACCCCGAATCCATGACGCACCATGCTCGATAGCAAAAACAGCATTCCTCCGGCGCTGCTGCGCCTCCTTTTCCGCAGCCGGGCGGCCCTGGCCGGTGCGGCCATGCTCGCGCTGCTCTCCCCTATCCTGGTCATCTCCACCTTGTTCGACGTGGTGGGGGGGATCGAGAATCCCTACTTCAGCCTCCTGACCTACCTGGTGCTGGGGCCGCTGGCCGGGATCGCCCTCATCCTGATCGGGGCCGGGGCGCTGCGTGCCCGGACCAAAGGCGAGATCGGATCGTACAGCTACGAGCTCTTCAAGGAGCAGCTGACCATCCCGGAGCGGTACGGCCGCATTCGCCGGCTGGGGTACACCGCCGTCTTCCTCGTCTCTTCATTTCTCCTGTTCCTGGGGGTGGTGGTCTATTCGGGCCACCGCTACACCGACTCGGTGCAATTC
Source organism: Deltaproteobacteria bacterium (assembly GCA_021788685.1). Classification (GTDB taxonomy): domain Bacteria; phylum Desulfobacterota; class Desulfobulbia; order Desulfobulbales; family UBA5123; genus JAJYKH01. Next base: position 7,872 of record JAJYKH010000068.1, read on the forward strand.
TGCGGCACCTTCTGCCATTCCGTCATGGCCCCCGAGTTCGCCGCCTACCAGAATTCCCCCCATTCCCGCGTCGGCTGCTTTGCCTGCCACATCGGCAAGAAGGCGGGGGGCCTGGCAAGGGCCAGGTTCACGGGGCTGAAGCAGCTCTATGCCACCATGAGCGGCACCTATCCGCGGCCATTGCCCACGCCCCTGAGCAATCTGCGCCCCACCCGCCGGATGTGCGAGGAGTGCCATCCGCCCGGGAGTGCCTATGCATCGAAGATTCGGGTCATCGACAGCTTTTTGCCGGATGCGCGCAATACCCGGGTGCAGACGGCGATGATCATGAAAATCGGCTCCGGCGGGCGCCGGCCCCACGGCATCCACTGGCATGCCTCCGGCCGGCACCAAATTTTTTACGAGGCCGCGGCCCCGGGCCGGCGGAGGATCACCCGGGTCGTGCTGAAGGACGGTGCCGGGAACAGCACCATCTTTTCCAGGCCAGGTGGCCGGACGCAGGGGACCGGAACGGCCGGGCGCGCCATGGACTGCATCGACTGCCACAACCGCCCCGCCCACGCCTTTCTCCCGCCCGGCCAAGCCCTGGATCGAAAGCTCCTGAACGGGCAGATCCCGGCCGGGCTGCCGTTCATCAAGCGCGAGGCCCTGGCCGCGATCACCCGGAGCTATCCCGATAACCGAACGGCCATGGAGGGGATCGCCCGGCAGCTGCGGCGGTGGTACCTCGCCCATCCGGATCCGGCCGCCTCCCGGAAGGACCTCGTCGAGCAGGCGGTCCGGGGCGCCCAGCAGGCGTATGCCGAAAACGTCTTTCCGGAGATGGGCATCTCCTGGGAGACCTACCCCGACTTCCTCGGCCATCGAAACGGCGGCGGCTGCTTCCGCTGCCATGACGGCTCGTTCCGGAGCGCGTCCGGGAAAACGATTTCGAATCGCTGCGACTTGTGCCATATCCTCCTTTCCGGAGGTCAAACCACGAAAACCATTCCGGAGCGGCTGGAAGATGCGGTCGATAGAGAATCCGGCCGGGGAACGGGGCAGGGGCCGTCATGAAATCAAGCCTGTTCACCTTGCTTTTCTTCGGCGTTTTCATCATGATCATCGCCGGGGGCTTCCTGCTTTCCTTCGAGCTGATCCTGCGCCTGGGGAAGAGGCTCATGGAGAAGAGCGACGCCCTGGAAGGGGAGATCGTCCGGCGGCAGGCGGCCCAGGACCAAGCCGAAACTTCGCTCCAGGAAAAGGAGCTGCTGCTGCAGGAAATCCATCACCGGGTCAAGAACAACATGCAGATCGTTTCCAGCCTGCTGCGGCTCCAGTCCCGCCATTTCAGCGACGCCAAGATCGTGGAGGTCCTCGACGACAGCCGGAGCCGCATCAGCGCCATGTCCCTGATCCACAAGACGTTGTACAATCCGAGCAACCTTTCCAGCGTTTCCTTCCACGACTACATCAACGAGCTGGCGTTGCAGCTCTTTGAATCCTATAATGCGGACCCCGACCGGATCACGCTGGTCACCGACCTGGAACCGGTTTCCCTCAACATCGAAACCGCCACCCCCAGCGGCCTGATCATCAACGAGCTGGTGACCAACAGCCTCAAGTACGCGTTTCCCGGCGAGCGGCAGGGGGTGGTTTCCGTGGCGTTGAAACGGAACGAAACCGGCTATCTGCTGCGGGTGGCCGATGACGGCATCGGCTTGCCGGCGGGCCTGGATATCCGCACCGCCGATTCGGTGGGCCTGCGCCTGGTCGTCAACCTTACCGAGCAGCAGCTGCAGGGCCACATCGCGGTGTCCCGCGTTCACGGGACCGCCTTCGATATCACCTTTCAGGAGATCGGGTACGCCCGGCGGATCTGAGATCACAAGCGCGTTGCGGAAAGGAGCTTCATGAAGCGGAAGATACTCGTGGTCGAGGATGAATGGATCATTGCCAACGACATCAAGGATGCCCTGGCCGAGATGGGCTACCGGGTGACCACCATCGCGGCCTCCGGCGATGACGCCCTCGCCAGCGTGGAAGAGGAGCGGCCCGACCTGATCCTGATGGACATCGTGCTCAAGGGAAAAATGAACGGCATCGAAACCGCCCGCGCCATCCGGGCCCGCCACGACATCCCGGTCATCTACCTGACCGCCTACGACAACCAGTTCCTGGTCAACCAGGCCAAGCAGACCGACAGCTTCGGGTACCTCCTCAAGCCCTTCAAGAACCGCGAGCTGCACATCGCCATCGACATGGCCTTGCACAAGAAGGAGCAGGAGCGGCAAAGGGGGAAGGGGGGGTCATGAATAAGCCTTCCGCGCCCTAACCCGCGACGATTTGCCTTCTCGGAGGGCAGGGTCAGGCAAACTTGCACGTGTACGGGCTTGCCTCTGCATGGTCTGGTGCGCACCCTGCCTCCGGAACAGACGTGGCGGGGGCTGATGCGGACCCCCGGCCACACTGGCAGGAGGTAAACGACCTGCACGGCCGGGCTCCCCACAAGCCGCAAAAACCCGAGTGCTTCCGGTGTGTGGTGGTCGATTACTGCGCCTATGAGCCGAAGAATCTCGGGAATGGCTGAACCGAACTGCCGGACTGCCCTTTCCTCCTTACCTGCCTTCTGACACGCCTCTCAGGCGCATGCAACCGCCCAGCCCCCTCCGGGCTCTGCCTCTTTGTAAGATCCCGTTTTCCATTGACATCTGGCCTCTGGTCGAACAAGATGCCTCCTGATCATGCCGAAAATTCCCTTATAAAAGACGCTTGAAAGGAGGGGAATGGCCGGATTCTTCGCCGGTA
>JAJYKH010000069.1 GCA_021788685.1 Deltaproteobacteria bacterium
GGTGGAGGAAGTGGGGTATTTCCAGCTGGAGCGCAAGCCCCAGAAGGAGCTGGTGGCCGGCGACGTCGGCTACATCATCGCCGGGGTGAAAACGGTGAGCGACATCCGGGTGGGCGACACCGCCACCCTGGACGGCCGGCCCGCGGCCGAGCCCCTGCCCGGCTTCCGGGAAATCCAGCAGTACGTCTTCTCATCGCTCTATCCCATTTCCACCGACGATTACGAAGACCTGGCCACGGCCATGGAGAAGCTCAAGCTGAACGACGCCGCCCTGACCTTCCAGAAGGACTCCTCCACGGCCCTCGGCTTCGGGTTCCGCTGCGGCTTCCTGGGGCTGCTCCACCTGGAGGTGGTGCAGGAGCGGCTGGAGCGGGAGTTCGACATCCCGCTCATCCTCACCGTGCCTTCGGTGAGCTATCATTTCTACCTGCAGGACGGCGCCATGAAGGAGGTGGACAACCCGGCCTACTACCCGGACCCTTCCTCCATCCTCCGGACCGAGGAGCCCTTCATCAAGGCGACCATCCTCTTCCCCGAGCGCTACATGGGGGCGATCATGACCCTCTGCATGTCCCGCCGGGGCGAGAACATCACCCACCATTACCCCATGCCCGGGCGGATCGAGCTCACCTGCGAGCTGCCGCTCGCGGAGATCATCTACGACTTCTACGACAAGCTGAAGTCGGTGACCCAGGGCTATGGCTCCTTCGACTACGAGATGAGCGACTACCGGCCGAGCGATCTGGTGAAGCTCGACATCCTGGTGAACGGGGAGCGGGTGGATGCCCTTTCCCAGCTGGTACACCGGGACAACGCCCGCCAGCGGGGCCTTGCCGCCTGCGAACGGCTCCAGGAGGAGATCCCCCGCCAGATGTTCAAGATCGCCATCCAGGCGGCCATCGGCTCCACCGTCATCGCCCGCACCACCATCGCCGCCCTCCGCAAGGACGTGCTCGCCAAGTGCTATGGCGGCGACATCACCCGGAAGCGCAAGCTCCTCGAAAAGCAGAAAGCGGGCAAGAAACGGATGAAGACGGTGGGCAACGTGGACATCCCCCAGAAGGCCTTTCTGGCGGTGCTCAAGTCGGAGCCGAGCTGAAGGAGCGTTGGAGGCGGGAGGTTGGAGGTTGGAGGCAAGGGCCAACCCGTAGGGGCGAAAGATCTTTCGCCCCTACACGGTCCTGTTCATGCTTCAGCGCATCTTCGCAAGCGCCTCTCCAACCAGAATTCGGCTGAACGGCTGAAGGTAGCTACAGATTTGAGCTCAGAGTTGGGGTCGGTGAGGCGAAGACAAGGGCGGGGAAGGCGAGGCTGTAGGTTGCAGTGGAACGTTTAAAAGGACCTGGTTCTGCCTCAAACCTCCAACCTCAAGCGAAAGCGCTCCTCCAACCGCGTAGCGCCCCTCCCACCTCAAACGCGGCAACGCCGCATCAATCGGGCCGGGGGGAGTAGTTGGGACACTTCTGGGTGAGAATGCAGCCCTTCCTTTCCATGATCACCGTGATCTCCGCTTCGGTGAGCACGGAATTGGCTTGCTTGGTGATGTAGACGATGCAGTCCTTGCAGACGTTCATGGCGCTCCGGTAATCATCCAGCTCACTGGCGACCTCCCAGCACTGCTTTTCTTCCGCATGCTGTCCCAGGCAACATTCGTTGCGGCGGCAGTTGGTGATCTTCCAGCAGGGAATATTCTGGGCGGTCATGATCTCCGGCGCTCCTTTCGTTCGATTGCGTTGAGGCAGGAAACCAACCGTGAGCCTCGCTGTCAAGGGAATTTTTGTTGCAGAATGAAACGGTGCCCCGGAAGCGCCCGGCGCGCTAAGGAACACTGGGAGGGAGATGGGCTTCCGGACGGAAGGCGGAGCCAGCCGGAAGGCACGGAGCACCTCCTATCGGGGGGAATCCGGGGAGCTTGCGCCTGACGAAGGGTTGGCCCCGGGACAGACGAGGAAGCGGTCGAGGGCGGTGATGAGCGCCTCCCGCCCCTCCCCGGTTTTGGCGGAGAAGAGCACCCGTTCGGCAGGGCCGATGTTGAGGCCGGCATCGAGGAGGGCGGCCTGCTTCTGCTGCTGGTTGCGGGAGAGCTTGTCCATCTTGGTGTAAACGGGCAGATAGGACACTCCTTTGGCGCGCAGCCAGCCGACGAGCTCCCGGTCCTGGCCTTTCAGGGGATGCCGCAGATCGAGGATGGTGACCACGCAGCGCAAGGTGGCGCGGCTCTCGAGGTAACCGGTGATCACCGACTGCCAGGCCTGCTGCAACGGGTGCGGCACCTTGGCGTAGCCGTACCCGGGCAGGTCCACCAGGTAGACCGCCTCCTCGACGGCGAAGAAGTTGAGGCTCTGGGTCTTGCCGGGGCGGGCGCTCACCTTGACCAGGCTGCGGCGGTTGAGCAGCCGGTTCATGAGGCTCGATTTCCCGACGTTGGACCGGCCCGCAAAGGCGATCTCCGGCCGGTCATCGGGCGGCAGCTGCGAGAGCGCGACAACGCTTTTGACGAACCGGGCGCCGGAAAGATCGAGGCTGGTCAGGGAGAGCAACTGCAAGCCGTCCTTTAAACCGTGTCCATCCGGAAACGAGGATTTTCGTTCGAGTGCAAGGCGCGAGGGAGCCTGGAAAGCGGAGCGTACAGTCCTTGCGTGACCATTTCCAGGCGACTGAGCAACGCAGCAATCGGGCGAAAAAACCTTTTCATTAGATCACTTTGTTGAGGGCATACTCGATAATGCCCTCTCCCCCGGCCTTGAGCAGCCGGGGAATGAGGTCACGCACCTCGTGCTCGGAGATGACCGTCTCCACCGAGTACCAGTTCTTCTGGTAAAGATGGGCGATGGTGGGGGCGTTCAGGCTGGGGAGCAGCCTGATCACGTCGTCGAGCCGCTCGTGGGAGACGTTCAATTTCAGCCCCACCAGCTTGTCGGCCCGCAGCGCCCCCTGCAGCAGGAGGGCGATGTTTTCGATCTTCTCCCGTTTCCAGGGGTCCTGCCAGGAGGTCTTGTTGGCGATGAGCTGGGTGTTGGAGGTCATCAGCTCGTGAATGATGGTGAGGCCGTGGGCGCGGATGGTGCTCTCGGTCTCGGTCACCTCCACGATCGCGTCGGCCAAGCCGGAAACCACCTTGGCCTCGGTGGCGCCCCAGGAAAACTCGATGTCCACCTTGATATTGCGCTCGGCGAAAAACTTGCGCGTGAAGCTCACCAGCTCGGTGGCGATCTTCTTGCCCTCCAGGTCCTCGATTCTCTTATAATCGGAGTCGCCGGGCACCGCCAGCACCCAGCGGGTAGGCCGCCGGCTCACCTTGGAATAGACCAGGTCGGCCACCACGTGCACGTCGGACTCGTTTTCGAGGATCCAGTCCTTGCCGGTGATGCCCACGTCGAGCACCCCCTTTTCCACGTAGCGGGACATCTCCTGGGCCCGGCAGATGGAGCAGGCCAGATCGGGATCGTCGATCTCCGGGAAGTAGCTGCGGTTGGACAGCTTGATCTGCCAGCCCGATTTCTCGAACAGCTCGATGGTGGCCTTTTCCAGGCTTCCCTTGGGCACCCCCAGCTTCAACTTTCTCATTTCTTGTAGACCTCCTTCGGATCGAACACCGGCTCGTCCTTCACGGCGAAGGCCTCGCCTTCCACCCGGCGGAAAAAGCAGCTGCGGTAGCCCTTGTGGCAGGCGGCGCCCCCCTGCTGGTCCACCTTGTAGATCACGGTATCGGCGTCACAGTCCACCAGGATCTCCCGGATGAGCTGGACATGGCCGGAGGACTCCCCTTTCAGCCAGAGCTGGTTGCGGGAGCGGCTCCAGTAGTGGGCCTTGCCGGTAGCCAGGGTCCGGCGCCAGGCCTCCTCGTTGATGTAGGCGACCATCAGCACCTCGCTGGTGCGCCAGTCCTGGACGATGGCCGGCAGCAGCCCGCCGCCCTTGTCGAATCGTAGAGTGTCCATGCCCTGCTCAGCGGCTCTCCGCGGTAATTTCTATCTTGCTGGTTTTTTCGGAAAGAAATTTTTTCCACCACGAAGGACACGAAGAGCACGAAGAAAAAGACAACAAGTGCCTTTCACCTCCTGGCCTTGATGCTCTTCGTGGTGAAAACAACCAGAACAGCATACGTCCATTCGGGAATTTTTGCAAAACGGTCACAGTATGCGCATCCGTCTGCTTTGTCAAGGGCGAAGCCGGGGAGCGGGCGGCCAGGAGGGGCGCCATGCCTCGACCCTCGCGACCGGCCAGGCAGGGGCTGGCGGAGGGGTGGGGGCTCGAAGGCTTCGAGAAGCGTTCACCACAAGGTTCCGGCGGCGAAGAAGTGGCGGCGGCAGGCCCCCGTGCTTGCCATGAGGCCCGAGGACCAGCTGCTTGAAAAAACCCATCACCAGCCTGGACCAGGCCACGGGCAAGAGCGACGTGCCGTGGGTCAGGGTTTCGCTGATCATCTCTTTATTTTCTGGTTTCGCCAGCGGATGAATTGAGCTAAGGTAGCATGTTCGAGTAGAAATAACGACACTTTCGCCCCGGACTCCGGGCCTGCCTGCGAGCCGTCTCGACGCTCCGATGCCCCTGTGATCGGTTACCATGGAAGAGGCTGAAAAAATCCTGACCGAATGCCGGCAGCTCTTGGCCGGCCACCGGCAGCAGCTCGAAGGCATCCTCCTCGACCCGCGGATTTCCCAGTGGCGGACGATCAGCATCGAGGTGCATGGCGAGCTGCTGGAGACCTTGGGGGTGCCTGCCGAAACGGCCAAGGCCGCAAGCCGGCTGCAGGGAAAGCTCGGCCCCATTTTCGACCATCTCGACGCCTGCCGGAACGAGCTGGCCAACCAGGAAACCGATCTCCGGTTCAGCCCGGCTCCCCCCGCCCAGCTGATGGCGGCCGCCGCCCACCTGGCCGGGGAATGCGACCGGTTGCGCCAGCCCCTTGAAGAGATCCTGAAGGAATGCGCCGCCCTCTGCCAGGCGGAGAAGACCCTGCGCCAGAGACTGCGGCTGGAAAACCTGTTCAACCTCGCCCAGAAACGAAGCGGGGCCAAGGGCGACGCCTTCGATACGGGCTGCCGGGTGTTCAGCCTGGTCACCGGCATCGGCACCGCCCAGGGCAAGGAGAAGAGCTTCCAGGAACAGTTCGCCGAGGCGGGCGAGGTGAAAAGCAGGCTCCAGCACCTCGACCTCCAGGACCTGCCCTGCATGGCGGCGGAGATCATCCAGCAGCAGGTGGGGCTCGCGGTTGACGCCCTGGAGCAGGTCAAGAACATCCTTGAGCAGGGCGAGCAAAGCCTGTCCCTGGACATCGACGCGGTCCGGCGCCTGGCGGCCCGGCTGTCGGACCTCGCCAAAGCCCCCCTGCCGGACATCATGCAGGAGCTGGACCGGATCGCGGCCGACCTGGGCGACTGCATCGTCAGCTTCGCCTCCAAGCAGCACGTGGCCAGGAAGCTCCAGGCGGTGACCGCGATTCTCGAAAACCTGAAGCTGTTCAACCGGGCGCTGAAAAGCGATGTCCTGGGGAAGCTGCGGGAGGAAATCACCAAGCCTGGCTCCTCCCTCAACCCGGCCACCCTCGCCGGCCGCAACTCCGAGAAGTACTTTTCCGGCTTCAAGGGGTTCTGGCGCCTGATCAAGCTGTTCTGCCAGTCCACGGGGGGCGGCCGGGGGCTGGATGCGCTCTCCCTTCACCTGCTCCTGGAAAAGGCCATCGGCGACTGCACCGCCTACCGGGGCGCCCAGGAGGTGGATCCGGACAGCCTGCGCGCCTTCCTGGCGGCCCGGCTCCGGGAGTACCGCAAACCGTTTCCGCATGACGAGCTGCTCCGGCTCCTGAGAGCCACCCTCGATGCCTATGCGGTCCGGGTGGAGAAATCCCTCTACGGCCATCGGCTGGATGACGAGACGCTCAAGGAGCTCTCCGCCGGCGCCGGCTTCCTCAACGCGGGATCGCTCACCATCGGCAAGCTTTTGCGGAGCGTCCAGCGCCAGACCAACAGCCTGGAAAGGGGGCTGTCGTGAGGAAGCTGACAGCTGTCAGCTTTTATCCCTCGGTCTTCAGTCCTCGGTCTTCAACTTGAAAAAGAATCCCGTCATGCTCGATTTTCTCGACCGTATCCCTTACAGCCTGCTTGTCCCGGCGACCGTGCTCATGCTGCTGGCGCCGTTCCGGCCGATGCCCCATGCCCTCGAAAAGCTGATCATGCTCAAGAACGGCGTGCTCCGGCGGCCGCTCGACATCTTCGACCTGTTTCTCCACCTGGCGCCTCTCGCTCTCCTGCTCCTCAAGGCGGCCAGGGATTTCGCCGGCAAGGCGGGGTGACCCGGGGTTGCCCGGGCAACGGCTGTTTGCGAAGATGGCGACTGGGCCGGGATTTCTGCTGTAACGCAGCGACGCCGAGACGCAAAAGTGAGCAGTTTCATCTTTGCGTCTCGGCGGCTTTAGGTTTCTTTTACATTTTTTTCCTTTTTCCAAGGAGAAGCTCATGCAGCGCGTCAAAACTGGAGACTGCGTCACCATCGAATACGAAGGGACCCTCGAGAGCGGGGATGTCTTCGAGACCACGGCGGAGGTCGGTCCCCTCGAATTCGAGGTAGGCACCAACGCGGTCCTGCCCGCCTTCGAGAAAACCGTCATCGGCATGGCGCCGGGAGAAACCCGGCAGCTCGAAGTGGCCCCGGAGGAGGCATACGGTCCCCGGCGGGAGGAGCTGGTGCAGACCTTCGACCGCTCCGTGCTCGGGCCGGGCCTCGAGCCCAAAACGGGAATGGTGCTCGGGATGACCCTCGAACGGGAGGGAAACAAGAAAAAGGTGCCCGGCCTGGTGACGGCGGTAACCGGCGGCACGGTCACCATCGACTTCAACCACCCCCTTGCCGGGCAGAAGCTGCTGTTTACGATCACCCTCCAGGGAATCGCCCAGCCCGTCAACGGCAGCGGCCCCGATGGGGGCGGCGGTGTGCCCTCGGGTTGCGGCTGCCACAGTTGATTTCTGGGGCGCTGCCAGAATCCGGCCCCGGCGGTTTCCGGGGCCATTCTGAGGCCATCCACTGAACCAGCAATTGACGGCAATGGCTGCAAATGAGCGGAAAGGAATCGTCCTCTCGATTGCCGGCTCCGACCCCTCCGGAGGCGCGGGCATCCAGGCGGACCTGAAGACCATGGCCGTGCTCGGGGTGTACGGGGCGGCCGCCGTCACCTGTCTCACGGTCCAGAATACCAGCGAAGTGGCGGCGTTGGTCCCGGTGGCCCCCGAGCTGGTGCGGGAACAGATCCGGCTGGTGCTCGCCGACCTGCCGGTCACCCACGTCAAGATCGGGATGATCGGCACCGCGGCGGTGGCCAGGGCGGTGGGCGCGGCCCTGGACGGCTTTGCCGGGGAGGTCGTCTACGACCCGGTGCTCCGGGCCACGGCCGGCGCCGACCTCATGGAGCCGGCCGCCCTGGCCGCGGTCCGGGCCGAGGTCATCAGCCGGGCCACGGTGCTCACCCCCAACCTGGCGGAGCTCCACGCCCTCACCAGCGCCAGCGGCGACCGGCCCGGGGAGCTGCGCGCGGCCGGCCGGCAACTGCTTGCCGACTTCCCCCGCCTGCGGGCGGTGGCGATCAAGGGGGGGCACGGGCCGGTCCACCACGGGTCGGTCACCGACTACCTGGTGCGCCGCAGCCCCGATCCGGCCTCGCCAAGCTGCCTCGAAGCCACCCATCCCTGGGTGGACACCCGCAACAGCCACGGCACCGGCTGCACCTTTGCCTCGGCGTTCGCCGCCTTCCACCTGCTCACCGGCAGCGACGACGAAGCCTTCACCCGCGCCGCCGCCTTCGTCCACCGGCTGCTCGCGGCGAGCGCCGGCTCGCGGCTGGGCGGGGGCACCGGCCCCCTCCTCCACCACTTGCTCCGGGAGGAGCGGTAGCGTTCCAGCCGCTACAGCCGCTTCAACCGCTCAAACCGTTTCAGCCGTTGGAACGGTTCTCCCCCTTCTCATGCCGGCTCCTTCCGCCGGGCAAAGGTCTTGGGGAGCACCACTTCCACCCCCTCGATCGGGCCGCTCACCGCGCCGGCCACCTGGGTGACCGCTGCCGCCCCGACCTCTTGGGCCCCCAGCATGCAACCCTCGCCCGCCGCGGAGGCCGCCCGCTCCGGGTCCATCCCCGTTTCCCTCGCCGCCTTCACCGCTGCCGCCACCGCGCTTCCGGCCACCCGGCCTGCGTCGCCGCGGACTGCGGCCGCACCCTGCACCAAGCCCCGGGCCGTGCTCCGGACCGCCGCCACGGCGTCGGCGTCGATCGCGGCCGCGCCGGCGATTGCTCCCCTCATGGCCTTCTGCGCCACCGCTTCCGGATCGCCGCCCGCCGCGGCCGCCCCCAGCATGGCTCCCCGGCCGGCGCCGAGGACGGCCTCCCCCATCCCGATGGCGAGCCCCGGGCTGCCGGTGACCACCCCCCGCACCGCCGCCTCGGCGGCGCGGAGAAGATCGCCCTCCACCGCCCGGGTGGCGGTAATCACCGCCCGCACCGTATCCGCGACCGTATCCGCGCTGATCGCGGTCACGCTGTCCACTCCCTGGAGGACCCCGATCACCAGCCCGAGGGCCACCTCGCCCAAGTCGCGCCGGACCTCGCTCGCCGCCTCGATGGTCCCGCGGACCGCGTCCTCCACCGCGCCGGCCGCCGCCCCGGCGGCTCCGCCGCTCCTCTTGAGATGATCCCCGATCAGATCGCGGGCGACCTCCATGGTGTCGCCGACGAGATCGCCGGCGCCGCGGATGGAGCCGATCATGACGTCCTTCATCTGCATCCCGAGCTCTCCGAGTGCCATGCTCCACCTCCTTGACAGGATTTGCGAAAGCGAGCGTCCTTCCCTATCTTCGCACGACCCGCCGGTTTTCGCCAAACGAGGAGGGACCCCGCCGCCGCTCGCCCCCTTGACAAACAAAAGGCGGTGGAAGATAGTGCCTCTTCGTTTTCCCCAGTGTACGACCAGAAACGAGGATTTTCGTTCGAGTGCAAGGCGCGAGGGAGCCTGGAAAGCGGAGCGTACTTCTGTACGCGAGCATTTCCAGGCGACTGAGCAACGCAGCAATCGGGCGAAAAGACCGTTTCCGGATGGACACTCCCCATCCGGAACCATGCCCAGAGGACCAGCCATGGAAAAAAAGCCCATCCGGCTCGCCGACTGTTTCAAGACCTATACCCTCGACCAGGACAAGGCCTGCGGCCCCGAGGAAACGGTGGCCCGCTTCCGGGAGCGGCTGCGGCAAACCGGCCTCGACATCCTGCGGGAGGTGCGCCGCATCGACAACGGCCGGCTGGACATCCCGGTCTATTTCAGCGTCTGCGGCCAGGAAGCCGTCGAGGTGATCGGCAACAAGAAGCAGATGGGCAAGGGCTCCACCCCGGAGCAGTCCCGGGCGAGCGCCTGCATGGAACTGGCCGAGCGATACAGCTTTTTCAGCTTCAAGAAGAACCCGGCCAATTTCCGCACGGCCACCTATGCGGAGATGAAGGCGAGCGGCCTGCCCCTGCTGCCGGTCGAGCGCCTCCTTCAGTCGGTCCACGACGAACGGATGGAGCCCACCTTTCTGGAGCGGCTCATCGCGGACATCCCCATCCAGTGGACCTGGGCCACCAGCCTGACCCGCCAGGAGGAGGTGCTGGTGCCCTTCTCCTGGTTCTACGCGATCAACGAGTTCAACGGGCCGTCGGCGGGCAACACCTATGAGGAGGCCATCCTCCAGGGGATCAGCGAGATCGTCGAGCGGCACGTCTGCGCCCTGGTGAGCCACCACCGGCTGGTCACCCCGGCCATCGACCCCGCCAGCGTGGCGGACCCGGTGGCCCGGGAGCTGATCGGCAAGTTCACCCGCCACGGGATCGAGCTCTACCTGAACGACTTCAGCCTGGACACCGGCATCCCCACCGTGGCCGCCCTGGCCGTGGACCCCGCCACCTTCCCGGAAACGAGCGAGATCGTCTTCACCGCCGGCACCACCCCGGACCCGGCCAAGGCCCTCATCCGGGCGCTCACGGAGGTGGCCCAGCTCGCGGGCGACTTCAACAGCCGGGCCAACTACGTGGCGAGCGGCCTGCCCAAGCCGCTCGCCATGGCGGAGGTGGAGCACGTCACCCGGCCGGGGAAGACGGTGGGGTTGGGGGAGCTGCCGAGCCTCGCCGCTGACAACATCCGGGTGGAGGTGGAGCGCTGCGTGGCGGCCCTCGCCAGGCTCGGCATGGAGGTGCTGGTCCTCGACACCATGCACCCGCAGCTCCTGGTCCCGGCCATCTACACCATCGTCCCGGGCGCCCATTTCCGGGAGCGCTCCATGCTGAAAGACGCCGGCCTGTTCGCCGCCAAGCTGGTAGCCGAGCGGGTGGATGATCCCCTGGCGGCGCGAGAGAAGCTCGCCCGGATGCAGGAGCTGCTGCCGGATGCCTATTACCTGGAATTCTACCTGGGCAAGAACGAGCACGAGCTGGGGCACTCCGAGGAGGCGGCAGCCCGGCTGCGGCGGGCCTTGGACCTCAGCCCGGCCGAGGAGGACGTGCCCTACATCTATTCCTACCTGGGGAGCTGCCTGAAGGACCTGGGGCGGTACGAGGAGGCGATCGGGGTGCTGCGGCACGGGACGGAGTGCGATGACGAGCGGCCGGACCTCCACAACCTGCTCGGG
>JAJYKH010000070.1 GCA_021788685.1 Deltaproteobacteria bacterium
ACCGGGTCAGGAAGCTCGATCCGGACCTCACCGGCCTTCAGTTCGCCGTGGTCAATAAGCTTCAGGCACGTTACCGAGAGGCGGTGGCCAGTTATACTCCCTCTCCTGCTCTCGCCGCCTAAAGTTGCCATTGCATGTGGACTCCACAAACAACCTGCCTCACCCCCAAAGTCCAGCTTACCATTCCTTCCCCTAATGAGGGCTCCCACCTTGCTGGGTAAGGATGGAGTGACGAGCTTAACCGAATTCAAACCAGGAGAGCGTCATAACCACCCAGGATTCAGCTCACGAAACGGGAAGATCGTACGCTCAGCCAATCGGTCCCAAGCGCTAGGTCATGGAAAATGAGGAGTCTGCGCCCGGAATGTCAGGTGAGGATGTTCTTTCCCCGGTTGATCACTTTAACCCCTTCGAACCACACGACGCTCACCACGCCGGCCATGAGGCAGATCGCGACATCTGCCGCGTGAAGGTAGCTGAAGCGGAAGAGCTCTCTCAAAAAAGGGACGTAGATCACGAAACCGAGCACCAGAAGGGCGCCTGCCAGCACCGACCAGAAGGCGGCATTCGGTGACCGGAGCGTCTCAAGGACGGTGCGCGACCATGAACGGTTGGTCAGAATGAGGCCGAGGTTCGCGATGATAAGGGTCGTGAAGCTGAGCGCCCGCGCCTCGTCCGCTCCCAGCCCGCGGTAGATCGCGACCACGAATACCGCCAGCACGATACAGAGCACGCTGACCCCCTGGAGCAGGCTGAAGGCGATCATCCGCCTGTTGAACATAGGCTTTTTGAGACTCCGCGGCGGCCTGCACATGACGTTCGCCTCCTCGGTTTCCGCCTCGAAGACGATCGAGCAGGCCGGGTCGATGATCAGCTCCAGGAACAGGATGTGCACCGGCAGAAGCACAAGGGGCCAATCGAAAAGCACGGGAAACAAGGACATGCCGGCGATAGGCACATGCACCGCCAGGATATAGGCCATCGCCTTTTTGAGATTGTCGAATATCCTTCTGCCCATTTTCACGGCCTGAACGATCGAGGAAAAATGGTCGTCAAGGAGGACGATCGCCGAGGCCTCGCGGGCCACGTCCGTGCCCCTGCCGCCCATGGCAATGCCGATATGGGCCGCTTTCAGCGCCGCGGCATCGTTGACGCCGTCGCCGGTCATCGCCACGACCTCGCCAACCGCCTTGAGGGCACTGACAAGCCTGAGCTTCTGCTCCGGAACGACCCGGGCAAAGATATTCACCGTCCCGACTCTCCTTTGCAGTTCGGCATCGTCCATGGCGTCGAGCTCCGGACCGGTGATCACCTGCTCCACCCCCGTGAGCCCTATCTGCTTGCCGATATTCTGGGCAGTGATCGGATAATCGCCGGTGATCATCACCACGCGAATGCCCGCTGCATAGCATTCCCTGATTGCTTCGAAGACGCCGGGACGCACCGGATCGGCGAGCCCTATCAGCCCGAGAAAGGCGAAGCGGAAATCGTGCTGGCCGTCCGGCAGATCGGATTTCTCGAAGGCAGCCTTCGCGATGCCGAGCACTCTCAGCCCCTCGGAGGCCATCGCGTCTATTTTCTCCGACAGCGCCCTGATCTCCGTCTCGTCCAGATGGCAGATGTCGAAAATTGCCTCGGGGGCGCCCTTGGCCGCGATCACGTAATTTTTCCGGTCAACCGATTGCCAGACGCGGGACATCGCGAGAAGGTCTTTCGAGAGGGGGTATTCCTGCACGAGCGTCCAATCGGCATGCAAATGGTCCGTGTTTGCGAGCGTGCCGTCTCCGAGGCTCCTGAGCGCCTTTTCCATCGGGTCGAAGGGATCGACCTGGCTGGCAAGGATGCCGAACTCGACGACCTCGTGGAGGTCCTCGGGGATTTTCTTGGCCGCTCCGTCGATGGCATAAAGCCTGCCGCCGGTGGAGATCGCCCGCACCGCCATCTGGTTGAGCGTCAAGGTGCCTGTCTTGTCCACGCAAAGCACGCTTGCCGAGCCGAGGGTCTCGACCGCCGGCACCCTCCGGGTCAGCACGCGCTTCTTGGATATCCTCCAGGCGCCAAGGGCGAGGAAGATCGTCAGCACCACGGGAAACTCCTCCGGCAGCATCGCCATGGCGAGGGTAATGCCGGCAAGCAGCCCGTTCAGCCAGTTGTGCCGCGTCAGGCCGTATACGACCACCACGAGCAGGCAAAGCGCCATGCCCATCAGCGCGAGCCTCCGCACGAGAGAGCCTGTTTCCTTCTGCAGCATGGTCTGCTCGGATTCGCTCGATTGCAGGGCGCTGCCGATCTTTCCGAGCTCGGTGCCCGTGCCGGTCGCTTCAACCTTCGCGATGCCGTACCCCTGGACCGCAAGGGTCCCCGAATAGACAAACGGCAGGTCGTCTCCTCCCGGACGCGCCATCGTGGCCGGCCCTTCCGCCGCGGCTTTCCGGACGGGTACGGATTCGCCGGTCAAAAGCGATTCATCGACTGACAGATTCACGGAGGAAAGCAACACGGCGTCGGCCGGTATGCGGTCCCCCTCGGATACGACGACGGTGTCTCCGCGAACGACCTCGCGGCCGGCGATCCTTTTTTGCCGGCCCTCCCGGATCACCAGCGCCCTCGGGCTCGAGAGGTCCCTGAGGGCCTCGAGCGCTCTCTCCGTCTTTCTTTCCTGATAGAGCGTGATCCCCATCACGACAAAGACGAATCCGAGCAGCATCAACGCCTCCCGCACGTCTCCGAGCAGGAGGTAGATCGTGCCGCCCCCGATCAGCAGGAGAAACATCGGTTCCCGCATCACCTCGAAGGCGAGGGCAAAAAAACTGCGCCTCTTGGTCGAGGGCAGCTCGTTGTACCCCTCTTCCTGCAGCCTCTTTGCGGCCTCCGCTTCCGAAAGGCCCGCGATGTTTCCGGCATCGAGTTCGATCGTGGAGAGTTTTTTCATTTTCCCCCATCTCTCAAGAGAGAAGGCTTAAAAAGAAATAGGGCCTCATCCTACACAAACCGGCGTGCAGGAGGCGAGAAATACTTGCTGCTCCTTTTTCCCATGGTGGCAAGCTGCAGCTCAAGAAGGGCCTATCTCCATGGGAATGGAGACAACCGGCCATAGTGACTCATGCGAATCTGTCACCGTCGGAAGACAGGACGAGGGTGCTGCTGTCGGGTAGACCCCCCGGAACTGGTCCTTGGTCTTGGCCGTGCACTGAGCAGCGGCGGGCTTTAATAGGGAGGGGTAAAATGATCGAGGGCAGGGAACACAGCCAAGCCGGCCAAATAGCTTGACGAATACCGGGACCAGTGGTAAATATTGAACAATGTGTGGTTTCCCTAATCTGATAGTAGAAAGAGGTTGACAACTATGTTTGAAGGACTGTTCCAACCTTTACACATGCTGGTGATCTTCGTCATCGTAATGGTGATTTTTGGCCCTGGGAAGCTTCCTGAGTTAGGCCAGGGGCTTGGGAAGGGCATACGGGATTTTAAAAAAGCTCTTCGCGAGGGAGAAATCCAAGCGAATCAGGAAGTGCTAGAGCATAAACCGGAAATGCAAGAGCAAGAGCATAAATAAGCCTCACCCCCGCCTGAATTACGAGATTACCTTTCGTTAGAGCCATGGCTTTCAGCTAGTGCCTGACTGCAAAAGCTCGGCTTGCCGTTCTGGCAATACAGTCCTACCTCACAATTGACCCTATCTCACTCGCGTTTTGTAGCCTACGTGTTCCATATTCTTTCGCCCGAAAGTATTCAGCATCTGATCCAGACCTACGGTCTTTGGATATTATTCAGCGTTGTTATGCTTGAAAGCATGGGGGTGCCGATGCCAGGTGAAACTGCACTGGTGGCGACCGGGCTTTACGCAGGCGCGACGCACGGGATCCCGATTGAACAGATTATTCTAGTAGCCGCGCTGGCCGCGATCACCGGGGACAACCTCGGGTACATGATTGGCCGCTCACTTGGGTTCCGCCTTTTGGAGCGTCTCGGGAGGTACGTCCGTCTCAGCGAGGCTCGGCTTAAGATAGGCCAATACCTGTTCCTGCGCCACGGCGGCAAGATCGTATTCTTTGGCCGATTCGTCGCTATCCTGCGCGTGTTCTCCGCAGCGATCGCCGGGGCTAACAGGATGCCATGGCGACATTTTCTGGCAATGAATGGTCTTGGCGGGATCATATGGGCATCTTTGTTCGGCATAGGCCCCTATCTGTTCGGGAATCAGATCAAGGTTGTCACCGGACCGCTCAACACCGTCCTGCTGCTCGGCGCAGTCGTGGCGGTTATTGTCGCCGTGCGGTTTTTTTTGCCCCACGAACGCGAGTTGGAGGCCAGGGCAGAGGCGGCACTATCAGCACACCGCAATCGCTATTCGTGATGCCTGTCACTTCAGAACCTTTTCCGCAAGGCGACCTGAAAGCCGAAGTCCGGAGAAGAGGTAGGTACCAGGATATGCTCTGAAATAGAGACATCCAGGTCTGTGGAGCTGGAAAATGCGAATGAAGGGCCGAACAGCAATTGAAACGAAGTAACGCTCAGCTCTGTGAGGCTGCTGTTTTCATAAAAAGGGGTGTTGCCGTTGATCTGGAGTTTGAGCGCTACCCATTCTGCGGGCGACCACCCGATGCCGGCTGTGCCGAAGGCCACCAGGTTCCGTTGCAAATCCGGCAGGATGTCGCCACGCCCCACCACCATTCCGCCAAGCGCGCCGTACACCCCCCAGCGACCCAGGGTGAACTGGTGATCATCTGCGGCGCTGAGCCAGAGGGAAAAGTCCGGGGCGCCGCTCCCGTGTAGCTCGCCGCTGTCCCCGCTTGGGAGCTTCAGGCTGGAACGCAGGGCTATGGCCCGTCGTGAGTGATCGGACCGGTAGAGCTGGAATGCAGCGAAGAGGCGAATGTCGCCGAAGCCCTCGTTTCCCTGGTGGATATTGAACCGTTCCACACCATTTCGCGTGTAGGTAAAAAGCAGGCGATTCTGAGGAACCTCGTCACGCCCATCCTGCGCAAGGCCAAAGACGTGATGAAACCACTCGATGGGAGCGCCCAGTACGCCACCGGTTTCGACCAGATAAGGAAGATCGACGCCGATTTCTATCCTGTCCGTCAACCCGTAGCGGCCGGCTGCGGTGATCCGATAGGTCTCGCCGTCAAGGGTAATGGATTCGTTAGGGGTTTCGTCAATCGCGAAATTTTTGGCTACATCGGCGGAAAACCGGGTGCCGAGCCGGCCGGCATGCATGGTGGTGGCGGGCTCAGCGGCCGGAAGGCCATAGATTTGCACAAGCGGGCTTTGATTGAAGGTCTGGAATGGAGTGATCTCAACTGAAAAGGCCTGGCCTGGCATAGCTAAGGTGATGAGCAGACACAGAAACAGCAATTGAAGTGTAATGCGTGAAAGAACCCTCAATTTTGTAGCATTACACGAAATGGGCATAGTTGGCCTTCCCTTGATCTTATTGCGGAAACAGGCGAAAAATCATTCTTCGGAGAGCTTGATGCAAATTCCCTGCGTGCAAGGGGAGGGAGGAAATTCATGCCGCTAGGGCTGCGAGGAGTTCTTGCCAGAAGTAGTGAGGACTTTTCTTTTCTGGCCTGCCCTCAATGTTAATATAGCAGTTGCTTTGGGGGGTGTTGTTACTTTTTCGATTGGGATCCGCCGGGGCAGCGAGGACGGTTGATCTTGGTTCCTCATTTCCCTCCGATCGCCATTGGAAAAGCAAAGAAGGGCAGCCGGGAATCCCTCCCAGGCTGGCAGTGGAACTTCGTCGGGGATACGTCGCCGGCGCAGGACCGGCCGCCATCAGAATCCTTGCAAGTACAGGAGGAAAACGACCAGCGAGGCGCCGAGGCAGTAAATGCCGAAGAGCTGCCAGCGGCCGCTCTCCAGCCAGCGGGAAAGCCAGCGAAGGGCGAGCAGTCCGGCGATGAAGCTGAGGACCATTCCCAGCAAGCTGGGGTAGAAGAGGATCCCGAGGTGAAGAGCTGAGGCCGAAAAGCCGCCGTTCGCCTTGACTAGGCGCAGCACCTCTCGAGCGACCACTGGCGGGGTAAGGACCACGGCGAGGGCGAAGCTGAACTCCTCGGCTCTGACTTTGGCGATCCCTGCGAGCAGGCCGACCGAGATTGTGGCACCGGAGCGGGAAAACCCCCGAAAGGGCAGACAGATCCCTTGCACGGCCCCGATCCACGAAGAAGAGCGATAATCCAGCTCCCGGCTGCCCTTGCTCCGGTTCCCCCGGACGCCGCCGTAAATGACAAGCAGACCGACCGCCGCCAGGGAAGCGGCCATCAGTCCCAGGTTGCCGAAGATTAGCTCGATTTGGGCCTCGGGGGACCCCTGCCGGAAGAATTTTTCGATGACGTACTTCAAGCCCAGGCCAAGCACACCGGTCAGCGCCGTCGCCAGGGTAACGAGCTTCGCTGCGGCCCAGAAGTCCTGGCGGGAAGCGAAGAAGCTCTGCCGCCACGACTTCCAGAAATAGACGATGACCGCGAACATTGTCCCGGTGTGCAGCATGACCAGCAGCATAGTCAACGCCGGGGCGGCAGGATCGAGACCCATCAGCTTCTCGGCGACGATCACGTGGGCCGAGCTGGACACAGGGAGAAGCTCGGCCGCCCCTTGGACCGCCGCAAGGATCGCGATTTTTAGAAAACTGATCATTCTTCCCGCTCCTTGTGTGCACGGATGGAATTGCCGCAGTGCACAGACCCTGCCCATATTAAGGCAAGAGGAGCGACACGCAAACTGAATTTCCCGACCCGCGGGGCGAATGGGCGAAAGGCGGGGCAGCCTTTGGGCGGCGCGTGCGGCAGCATCCTCCGCCCTGAGTTGTGTGTGCCGTCGCGGGCAAGTGCCTTCAACAATGTGGTTCTCATCCGGATGGCTTCCTCGGCCTCCCGATCGGATCGAAGCAGGCCAGCGCTCCGCGAAGCGGTGAAGCCGGCTGCTGGCTTGAACCCGTTTTGGGAAATGCCCCGGCCCGTCCCTCTGGCCTGGTCAAGCGCCTGGCCGCGATTTCGCCCCCGCCTGGCCGCAGTCTCCAAACTCCAATGAATGATTGGCGCGATTTCCCGGCTCCTTGACGCCCGGGCCGCTTCGAGCAGCCGCTCCTCCCCCCCCCGGTCTGCAGCTGCTTGCCGGCAAGGCCGGATTACGGACCTGGGTGGTGACGATCCCCCGGGTGTCAGCCGGATCGCCCAATCGGTCTCGCCCTGCTTCAGGGTGCGGCCGAGGAGACTCGTTTTTGCATGGCCCGCCTCCCCGCCGTTCCGCAACAATCCCCTTGACCCTGGTGGAAACTCCTAGTAACGTAATCGTTCTGTTTTTCGAGGCTTTTCCCCCAGCCGGAATTTTCGGGGTGGCTGCTGTCGGCGGGCGGGTTTTCACCGGGGCGCTGCCGGCATGAGGACAAGCGATGATTCTCGCTCTCATTGAAAGACTGGGCGACGCCGCCCTGTACCATATCAGCGATTTGGGTCGGATGGGTTTTTTCCTGTTAAGCTCCGTCCTGGGGATCTTCAGGCGTCCTTTCCGGTTCTCGGCACTCATCCGGCAGATCCGGCAGATCGGGGCTGATTCCCTCGGCGTCATCTTTTTCACCGGCGGCTTCACCGGGATGGTGCTCGGGCTGCAGGGATATTACACCCTCAGCAAATTCGGCTCCGAAGGCCTCCTCGGCTCGGCGGTTGGTCTCAGCCTTATCCGCGAGCTGGGGCCGGTGCTCACGGCGCTCATGGTCACCGGCCGGGCCGGATCGGCCATGTGCGCGGAAATCGGGATTATGCGCAACTCGGAGCAGATCGACGCCCTGGAGTGCATGTCCATCGATCCCTTCCGGTTTCTGATCACTCCCAAGTTCTTGGCCACCCTGATCGCCGTGCCGCTCCTCACCCAGCTCTTCGATCTGGTCGGCATCTTCGGGGGCTACCTGGTGGGAGTCAAGCTCCTGGGGGGCAATCCTGGAGCCTACTTTTCCAGCATGGCCCAGAGCGTGGCCAACCAGGACATCAACATGGGGATCATCAAATCCTTTATCTTTGCCGTGCTGATCGCCTGGATCTGCACCGGCAGGGGCTACTTCGTCCATCAGATCCGGGGCGCGGGCTTCGGGGCCGAAGGGGTCAGCCGGGTGACTACCCACGCGGTGGTCCTTGCCTCCATCTCCATCCTGGTCTGGGATTACCTGCTCACCGCGATCCTGCTATGAGTGAACCGATCATCCGCCTCACCGGCGTCAGAAAATCCTTCGGCTCCCAGGTGGTGCTCGACGGCATCGATGTGGACATCCCCGCAGGCCGCACGACGGTCATCGCGGGCGGCAGCGGCCAAGGCAAGAGCGTCACCCTCAAGCTCATCCTCGGACTGATCAGGCCGGATGCGGGCCAGATCCTCCTGGACGGCCGGGATATTGCCCGGGTGAGGGGTCGGGAGCTGCGGGAGCTTCGCGCCAATTTCGGCGTCCTGTTCCAGGGGGCGGCCCTCCTCGATTCTCTGTCGGTCTTCGACAATGTTGCCCTGCCGCTCCGGGAGCGGACCAGGACGAGCGAGGACGACATCCGGAAGCAGGTGCTCGCCACCCTCGACCGGCTGGGTCTGAACGGCGCGGAGGACAAGTTTCCCGCTCAGCTCAGCGGCGGCATGAAAAAGCGGGTGGGGCTGGCGCGCGCCCTGCAGCTCCAGCCAAGGGTCATGCTCTTTGACGAGCCGACCACCGGCCTCGATCCCGAAAAGACCCTGGAGATTTATCATCTGTTCTATCAAATCCAGCAGCAGCTCGGGTACACAGCGATCATCGTCAGTCATGATATTCCCAAGGTTTTCAATCTGGCGGACCAGGTGGTCATTCTCAACAACGGCAAGGCCCTGGTCTTTGCCGATCCGCAGGACATCCAGCGGTCCAGTGCCCCCGACATCCGGGAGTTCGTGACCAAGACCATGGGGGATGTCTATCTCAGCAGGGAAATGGAATAAGCCATGAAGAAACTGAACCTCGATTTGGCGGTGGGTCTGTTCCTCATTGCCGGCTTTCTGGCCTTTGCCTACATCTCGCTGCAGCTGGGGGAATTCTCCATTTTCGCCCGCGGTAACCAGTACCGGGTCATCGCCAAGTTCAACGACGTATCCGGGCTGAAGGAAGGGGCCACCGTGGAAATGTCGGGGGTTACCATCGGCAGCGTCCAGAAGATCGGCCTGGCCCCTGACGACAGGGCGGCGGTCACCATGGGGATCAGGAAGGGGGTGAAGATCACCGATGATGCCATGGCCTCCATCCGGACCCAGGGACTCATCGGGGACAAGTACGTCCGGATCTCCCAGGGTGGCTCCGACAAGTATCTCAAGAATGGATCCGAGATCACGGAGACCGAATCGGCGGTGGACCTCGAGGATTTGATCGGCAAGTATATCTTCGGAAAGGTCTAAGAGCATGAAGGGTGGGCAGCCTCGCCTGCCCCGCTATGCACCGGCATGTGGTACAATGGGTGAGTCCGAAATACCGCTGCACCACCTGCCGGGGGAAAATCGAGATGAAGAAAGGAAACTCCAGCACAACGGCTTTTGGGGGCTGGCTTTTGGCCCTTTTCGCCTTGTTTTTTGCGGCGGCGCCGGTCGCCGCCGCAGACGACCAGCCTTCGGGAAAGCCTTTGGCTGCGAAAACGGGTTCCAGTCTGGAGGAGGATCTGCTCGGAGAAGCCGCCGCGCCTTCCATCGCCGATCCGCTCGAGCCGCTCAACCGCTTCTTCTACCATTTCAACGACCGGCTCTACTTCTGGGTCTTGAAGCCGGTGGCCTCCCGCTATGCCAAGACGGTCCCCGCTGACATTCGCACCACCATCGTCAATTTCTTCGACAATCTCCTGGCGCCGGTGCGAATCGTTAACAACCTAATTCAGATCAAGCCCCGCAAGGCCGGCATCGAGCTGTCGCGTTTCGTCATCAACTCCACACTGGGCATCGCCGGGCTGGGCGATCCCGCCCGGGATGGGTTCCACCTGAAGCCCCAGTACGCGGATCTGGGCCTGTCATTAGGCCATTACGGCGTGGGCGGCGGCATTTACTTTGTCTGGCCCTTTCTGGGGCCCTCCAACCTGCGGGACACCATCGGGTTCGTGGGTGACAGCTACCTGAGCCCCCTTGGGTACCTCACCATGGATGATCCGCCCGCCGGCATCGGGGCGAACGCCGGCAATACCGTCAACCGGGTTTCCTTCCGGATCGGCGACTATGAAAGCTTCAAAGAGTCTGCTTTTGACCCTTACACCGCCCTGCGGGATGCTTATGAGCAGCACCGGCGAAGCATGATCGAAGGCAAGCTGGAGGAGACGAGCCAGCCCTTCTTCACCGAGCAGAGGACCCCTGAAAATCGGCCGGCAGCCCATGAGGAGCAGCAACCGGCTGTCGCCGAGAAAAGCATGGACGACAAGTACTTCGTCGAGGTGGGCAGCTTCATCGACCTCGAAGCGGCCCAGCGGCTGCAGGAAGAGCTGCGGGCCCGGCACGAGCAGTCCATTGTGTGGACGCACGAGCGGGGGGACTACCGGTTTTACGGAGTCCAGGTCCCGGCCGGAACCGAATTCGCCG